>NZ_LXJQ01000017.1:0-92044 GCF_001728925.1 Pseudomonas sp. 1D4 | reverse complement strand
CCGCCGTTGAGGCGGGTTTTTTCGGGATTTGGTCGGAGCGACTGGATTCGAACCAGCGACCTTCTCGTCCCGAACGAGACGCGCTACCAAGCTGCGCTACGCTCCGTGAGATGGCGCGCATTCTACAGAAAACTTTTTGGTCGACAAGGGGTTAGCGGAAAAAATTTTGCGGGGCGACGGTTTTTGCGCTCTGGCGTGACGCAGATGAAACAAAGCCCGCGACGGGCAGGACCCGTGGCGGGCTGGGCGCCGGTGAGGCGCTGGACGATCAGAGTTCCTTGATGGTGCGGACCTGATCCTTGTTGACCTTGGCACGCTTGCCGTCGAGTTGTTCGAACTCGTAGAAGCCGGTGTCGTCGTCGTAGTCCGGCTTGTCCACGGTCTGCAGCTCGCGGCCGTCGTTGAGGGTGATCACGCTGGGGGTGGAGCAGCCGGCGAGGGCGGCCAGGCCCAGTACAAGCGCAAAAGCGGGAAGGATCCGCTGGTTCATCTGCCATCTCCTTGATGAATGAACGGGTTGTTCTGGAGGCTCTGACGGACGAAGCGCGGCCAAAGTTCCGGAACCGGGCCAGTGTCACGCCGTCGGGGGCGTGCTTTCAAGCAATTCCGGGGTGTTCAGGTTGGCCAGGCGCGGGTCGTTGTCGGCGCAGGGTATGGCCAGCGGGTCGAGCGGGCGCAGGGCGCGCTGGGGGCTGCGCTCGCCGGCCTGCCAGGCGGCTTCCAGCACAGGCAGTACGCTGCGTGGCAGTACACAGAACAGCGGCTCCCAGAAGCCGCCCCGGTGCAGCATCGCCGGGCGCTCGCCGGCGGCGTCGAGCAGGCGCTGCAGCAGCTCGTCGTCCACCAGCGGGGCATCGCAGGGCAGCACCAGCAGGTGCGGGTGGCGGGCAGCGGCGAGGCCGGCGCGGATGCCGGCGAGGGGGCCCTGGTAGTCGGGGCTGTCGTCCTGCACCAGGCGGTCGGCCCAGGCGGCGTAGCGTTCGGTGTTGCGGTTGCAGGAGATGATCAGGTCGTCGGTGATCGGCCGGGCCACGGCGTGCAGCCAGTCGATCAGCGGGCGGCCGCGCCAGTCCACCAGGCCCTTGTCGCGGCCGCCCAGGCGTTGTCCGCGACCACCGGACAGCAGCAGGACGGAGCAGGGCAGGGCAGGCACGGCGGGCATGGGCGAGGTCTCGGCGAACGGGCGCTGTGATATAACACCGGCCTCCCTGTCCTACAACTGGAAGCCAGCCATGAACCACAAGGCCGAGGCGGTGTTCGTGCCGCTCAATATCGCCGTGCTCACTGTCAGCGACACCCGCACCCTGGAAACCGACACCTCCGGCCAACTGTTCGTCGATCGCCTCACCGCTGCCGGCCACAACCTGGCTGCGCGCGTCCTGTTGAAGGACGACCTGTACAAGATCCGCGCCCAGGTGGCCACCTGGATCGCCGAGGACACCGTGCAGGTGGTGCTGATCACCGGTGGCACCGGTTTCACCGGTCGCGACAGCACCCCCGAGGCGGTGGCCTGCCTGCTGGACAAGCGCGTCGACGGCTTTGGCGAGTACTTCCGGCAGATCTCGGTGGCCGACATCGGCACCTCCACCCTGCAATCCCGCGCCCTGGCGGGCCTGGCCAACGGCACCCTGGTGTGCTGCCTGCCGGGTTCCACCAATGCCTGCCGCACCGCCTGGGACGGCATCCTCGGCGAGCAACTGGACAACCGTCACCGCCCCTGCAACTTCGTGCCGCACCTGAAGGCCGCCGCCCCCTGCGAGAGCCGCGCATGAGCGGCTGCGACCACCCCGGGCTGCTGCCGGTGGAGGCGGCCCAGGCGCGCCTGCTGGCGCTGGCCGATGCGGCGCGGATCGCCGGCGTGGAAGCCCTGCCGCTGGCCCAGGCCGATGGCCGTGTGCTGGCTGAACCTCTGGTGGCCAGCCTGGACCTGCCGCCCTGGGACAACAGCGCCATGGATGGCTACGCCCTGCGCCTGGACGACTGGCAGGGCGAGCCGCTGCTGGTAAGCCAGCGGATTCTTGCCGGCAGTGCTCCGGCGGCGCTGCAGCCTGGCACCTGCGCGCGCATCTTCACCGGTGCGCCGCTGCCCGAGGGCGCCGACTGCGTGGAGATGCAGGAGAACGTCGAGGTGCTGGCCGATGGTCGAGTCCGCCTGCTGCAGCCGCTCAAGGCCCGGCAGAACGTGCGCCCCCTTGGCCAGGAGACGCGGGTGGGCGAGACGGTGCTGGATGCCGGCACCTTGCTCGGTCCCATCGAGCTGGGGCTGGCCGCGACCCTCGGCGTGGCCGTGCTGCCGGTGCGCCGCCGTGCGCGGGTGGCAGTGCTCTCCACCGGTGACGAGCTGGTGGAACCGGGCCAGGCCCTCGGCCCCGGACAGATCTACAACAGCAACCGCACGCTGCTCTGTGCCTGGCTGCGCCGCCTGGGCTGCGAGGTGGTGGACGGTGGCATCCTCGCTGACGACCTGGAACTGACCCGCCAGGCCCTGGGGGCGCTGAGCGATGTGGACCTGATCCTCTCCACGGGCGGGGTGTCGGTGGGCGAGGCGGACTTCCTCGGCCAGGCGCTGCGCGAGGAGGGCGAGCTGGCGCTGTGGAAGCTGGCGATCAAGCCGGGCAAACCGCTGACCTTCGGGCACTTCCGGGGTGTGCCGGTGATCGGCCTGCCGGGCAACCCGGCCTCGACCCTGGTGACCTTCGGCCTGCTGGCGCGGCCCTACCTGCTGCGTCGCCTGGGCGTGGAACGTATCGAACCGCTGGGCTTCCCGGTGCCGGCCGGGTTCATCTGGAGCAAGCCGGGCAACCGCCGCGAGTACCTGCGGGCACGGCTGGAGAATGGCCGCGCGGTGATCTACCGCAACCAGAGCTCCGGTGTGCTGCGCAGCGCCGCCTGGGCAGATGGCCTGGTGGAAGTGCTGGAGGGCACCACCCTGGCTGAGGGTGACCTGCTGCGCTTCATTCCCCTCAGCGAACTGCAGGCCTGATCTGGAGAGCCCTAGCCCCGGGCTTCAGTTCGGGGATGAAGAGCCCCTGGGCTGAAGCCCAGTCTACGAGGTGGTGCTTGCGGGGCTTTTGTAGCCCGGACTTCAGTCCGGGGATCAAGAGCCCCTGGGCTGAAGCCCAGGCTACGGGGTGGTGCTTGCGGGGGCTTTTGTAGCCCGGGCTTCAGTTCGGGGATGAAGAGCCCCTGGGCTGAAGCCCAGGTTACGGTGGGCGGTGTTTGCAGGGGCATTTGTAGCCCGGACTTCAGTCCGGGGATGAAGAGCCCCTGGGCTGAAGCCCAGGCTACGGGGCAGTGCTTGCGGGGGCTTTTGTAGCCCGGACTTCAGTCCGGGGATGAAGAGATCCTGGGCTGAAGCCCAGGCTACGGAGCGGTGCTTGCGGAGACATTTGTAGCCCGGACTTCAGTCCGGGGATGAAGAGCCCCTGGGCTGAAGCCCAGGCTACGGGGCGGTGTTTGCGGGGGCTTTTGTAGCCCGGACTTCAGTCCGGGGATGGAGCGCTCAGCCCTGGCGCTTGGCCTCCCGGTATTCGCCGGGCGTCTGGCCGGTCCAGGCCTTGAAGCTGCGGTGGAACGAACGTGATTCGGTGAAGCCGAGGTAGGCGGCGATGTCCTGGATCGCCAGGTCGCTGCGCAGCAGGTAGTGCTCGGCCAGTTCCTGGCGCAGTTCGTCGAGGATCTGCTGGTAGCTGGTGCCGGCCTGCTGCAGGTGGCGCTGCAGGGTGCGTACCGTCATGTGGAACTTCTCCGCCACCCGCTCCTTGCGCGGTAGGCCGTCCTTGAGCAGCAGGCGCAGGGCGTTCTTTACCCGCTGTGGCAGCGGTTCGTTCTGGTCCAGCCCGGCCATCATCGCCAGGGCGTGCTCCTCCAGGGTGCGCAGGAGGTTGGCATCGGCCTGGCGCAGGGGCACGGCGAGGTACTCCAGGGGCACCAGCAGGGCGCTGCAGGGCTGCTCAAAGTGCACCGGGCAGCCGAATACCGCTTCGTAGTCCTCCTGGCGCGTGCCCGTCGGCAGGGCGTGCTCGAACCAGACCTCGCGGGGCGAGCGCTCCATGTCGGCGATCCAGCGGGCGTAGAGCAGCCAGGAGGCGAGCACGTTCTCCACCATGTGCCGGCGGATCTCCGGGGCTTCGTGGCGGCAGTTCCAGCTCAGGCGGATGTGGTCCGTGGCAGCTTCGATCTGGCTGGTGCCCATGTCCCCCACCAGCTTCTCGTAGGGAATGATGCGGCTCATGGCTTCGCCCAGGGTGGCGCAGTTCATGGTGATGTAGCCCAGCACGCTCCAGGAGCCCGGCTGGACGAAGTGCGCGGAATGCAGGCCGAACAGCGGGTCGCCGGACACCTCGATCAGGTGCTGCAGCAGGCGTTCGTGGCTCTCGCTGGGAATCCGCCGGCCGTTGTCGGTGAGGTCCTCGGGCTGCAGGCCGGCGGCGCGCAGGGCGGCGGCGCGGTCCAGGCCCAGGTGGTCGGCATGGCGCAGGTACTTCAGCAGGGCGGGAACGGAGGTATAGCCGAGCGCGTGCATGGGTTCTTCTTGTTCTGGGTTGTCCTGATTGGCGATAGCCGCTGTCCCGATCAGACAGTGACGCTGCGGGGCGGCTGGCTAGTATAGGCAGCCATCGAAAACCTTCGAAACAACCAGGACAAGGAGAACGGGATGCGACGCTGGAACGGCTGGGGCGACGAGTCGACCGTGGTGGAGCTGCCGGCCAATGGGGCCGAATTCCTGGGCGCGCGGGTCGGCGCCGGGCAGGTGCTGGCGGATGCCACCCTGGAGCAGGTGCTGGCCAGCGTGCCGGCCTCGCGCCTGCCGGAGCATCCGCTGGTGAGCCAGGATGCGGAGGTGCGGGTGCGCCACGCCCGTGGCCAGAGCCTGCCGGACTGGCTGGCGATGCGCGAAGGCCGCTTCGAGGTGTTCCCCGACGGCGTGGCCTTCCCCGAAAGCCCGCAGGACATCCGTGTGCTGATGGCCTGGGCGGCCCAGCACGACGTGGTGCTGATCCCTTACGGCGGCGGTACTTCGGTGGCCGGGCACATCAACCCGCAGGCTTCCAGCCGCCCGGTGCTGACCCTGTCCCTGGCGCGCATGAGCCGCCTGCTGGAGCTGGACGAGGCGAGCCAGATCGCCACCTTCGGCCCCGGTGCCAACGGCCCGCAGGTGGAAAGCCAGTTGCGTGCCCGGGGCTTCACCCTCGGGCACTTCCCGCAGTCCTGGGAGCTGTCCACCCTCGGCGGCTGGGTCGCCAGCCGCTCCAGTGGCCAGCAGTCGCTGCGCTACGGGCGCATCGAGCAGTTGTTCGCCGGCGGCACCCTGGAGACCTTCGACGGCCCGCTGGAGCTGCCGACCTTCCCGGCCTCGGCGGCCGGGCCGGACCTGCGCGAGCTGGTGCTGGGCTCCGAGGGCCGCTTCGGGGTGATATCGGAAGTCAAGGTGCGGGTGTCGCGCCTGGCTGACCAGGAGCGCTTCTACGCGGTGTTCCTGCCGGACTGGACGCGGGCGCTGCAAGCGGTGCGGACCCTGGCCCAGGCGCGGGTGCCGCTGTCCATGCTGCGCCTGTCCAATGCCATCGAGACCGAGACCCAACTGGCTCTGGCCGGCCACCCGGAGCGCATCGCGCTGCTGGAGAAGTACCTGGCCTTCCGAGGGGCACGCATTGGCAAGTGCATGCTGACCTTCGGCGTGACCGGCTCGCGGGTGCAGAACGCCGCTTCGTTGCGTCAGGCCAAGGCGCTGCTGAGGCCCTTCGGCGGGGTGTTCACCGGCACCCTGCTGGGCAGCAAGTGGGCGGAGAACCGTTTCCGCTTCCCCTACCTGCGTCACGCCCTGTGGGAGGCCGGCTACGTGGTGGACACCCTGGAGACGGCCACCGACTGGTCCAACGTCGACGCCCTGATGGGCAAGGTGGAGGCCAGCCTGCGCGAGGGGCTGGCGGACGAGGGCGAGCGGGTGCACGTGTTCACCCACCTGTCCCACGTCTACGGCGAGGGTTCGAGCATCTACACCACCTACGTGTTCCGTCCCGGCGCGAGCTACGAAACGGCCCTGGGCCGCTGGCAGCGCCTCAAGTTCGCGGCGAGCGAGGTGATCGCCCACAACCGCGGCACCATCAGCCACCAGCACGGCGTGGGCCGCGACCACGCGCCCTGGCTGCCGCTGGAAAAGGGTGTGCGTGGAATGGCCACGCTGCAGGCTATGGCCCGTCACTTTGACCCGGACGGCCGCCTGGCGCCCGGCGTGCTGCTGCAGGACTGAGCCGTGGCGACCTGGAACGCCGCCTGGCGGGCGGCCGCGCTGCCGGCGCTGGCCGCGCGGGAGTGGGACCTGATCGTGGTCGGGGGCGGCATCACCGGGGCCGGCATCCTGCGTGAGGCGGCGCGGCGGGGCTGGTCCTGCCTGCTGCTGGAGCAGCGCGACTTCGCCTGGGGCACCTCCAGCCGCTCGTCGAAGATGGTCCACGGCGGCCTGCGCTACATCGCCAAGGGGCAGATCGGCCTCACCCGCGACTCGGTGCGCGAGCGCCAGCGGCTGCTGGCGGAAGCGCCCGGCCTGGTGGACCCGCTGAGCTTCGTGATGCCCCATCGCGGCGGCTTTCCCGGTCCCCGGGTGTTCGGCACGCTGCTGGCGCTGTACGACGCCCTGGCCGGGGTGCGCAACCACCGCTACCACCCGCTGCCGCAACTGCGCTTCCTGGCCCCTGGGCTGGGCGAGGCGGGGCTGCAGGGCGGGACCCAGTTCTTCGATGCCGTGACGGATGACGCGCGCCTGGTGATGCGGGTGCTGGCCGAGGCCCGGCGCGAGGGCGGTGAAGCCCTCAACGGGCTGCGGGTGCTGGAACTGACCCGTGACCAGGGGCGGGTGACCGGCCTGGTGGCGGAGGATACCGAGGGTGGCGAGCGGCTGACGTTTCGCAGCCGCGCCGTGGCCCTGGCCACCGGCGCCTGGGCGGATGAACTGCGCCGTCGCGAGGGGCCGGAGCACATCCGCCCGCTGCGGGGCAGCCACCTGTTGTTGCCGGCCTGGCGCCTGCCGCTGGCCCACGCCATCAGCTTCATGCACCCGGACGACGGGCGCCCGGTGTTCGTCTTCCCCTGGGAAGGCGCGACCGTGGTGGGCACCACCGACCTGGACCACCGTGCGGGGCTGACCGAAGACGCAGCCATCAGCGCCGAGGAAGTCGACTACCTGCTGGCCGCCTGCGCCGCGCAGTTCCCGGATGCCGCCATCGGCCGCGCCGACGTGCTCTCCACCTGGGCCGGCGTGCGGCCGGTGGTGAGCGATGGGGCCGAGGGACGCAAGCCCTCTGACGAGAAGCGCGAGCACGCGCTGTGGACAGAGCCCGGCTGCGTGACCCTGGCCGGGGGCAAGCTCACCACCTTCCGCCTGCTGGCCCTGGAGGTGCTGCAGGCCTGCGCACCGTTCACCGGGCGCGAAGTGGCGGACCACGGTTCGGCGGTGTTCACGCCGGCACCGCTGCCGCCCCTGCCGGTGGGCGCGGGTCTGCAGCGGCGCCTGGCGGGCCGCCATGGCCCGGCATTGGCGCGGCTGGCGCCCTGGCTGGAGCGCTTGGGGAGCGAGCGGGTGGGCGGCAGCGAGGTGCTCTGGGCCGAGCTGGCCTGGGCGGCTGAAGGCGAGCTGGTGCTGCACCTGGATGATCTGCTGCTGCGCCGCACGCGGCTGGGCCTGCTGGTGGCGGAGGGCGGCCAGGCGTACCTGCCGCGCATCCGCGCACTGTGCCAGCCGCTGCTGGAATGGGACGATGCGCGCTGGGCGCACGAGGAGCAGGCATACCGGGCGCTGTGGCGCCGGTACTACAGCCTGCCCGCATAACGACAAGAAAGGACGTCACCGTGAGCGAAACGAGCTACCTGCTGGCCATCGACAACGGCACTCAGAGCGTGCGTGCCCTGCTGTTCGACCTGCAGGGCAACCTGGTGGGCAAGGGCAAGGTGCCGCTGGAGGCCTACTACTCCAAGCAGCCCGGCTGGGCCGAGCAGGACCCGGAGTACTACTGGTCGAGCCTGGCCGAGGCCTGCCGCCTGCTGTGGGCGTCGGTGGACATCGACCGCAGCCTGATCCGTGGCGTGGCCCTGACCACCCAGCGCGGCACGGTGATCCATGTTGACGAGGCCGGTCAGCCGCTGCGCCCGGCGATCATCTGGCTGGATCAGCGTCGTGCCGAGGCCGAGGGACGCATCAAGGGGCCCTGGGGCTGGCTGTTCCGCCTGCTGCGGCTGGAGCCGACGGTGGACCACTTCCGCACCCAGGCGGAGGTGAACTGGGTGGCGCAGAATCAGCCGGAGCTGTGGGCGCGGACCCACAAGGTGCTGCTGCTGTCGGGGTTCCTGACCCACCGGCTGTGCGGCCGCTTCGTGGATTCGGTGGGCTGCCAGGTGGCCTACCTGCCGTTCGACTACAAGCGCCTGGACTGGGCCAGGCCGAGCGACTGGAAGTGGCAGGCGATGCCGGTACGCCGCGAGCAGTTGCCGGACCTGTGCAAGCCGGGCGAGACCCTGGGGCGCATCACCGCCGAGGCGAGCCGCCTGACCGGCATTCCCGAGGGGCTGCCGCTGGTGGCCGCCGCCGCCGACAAGGCCTGCGAGGTGATGGGTTCGGGTGGGGTGGCGCCGGACACGGCCTGCCTCTCCTACGGCACCACGGCGACCATCAACACCACGCGCCAGCGCTACCTGGAGACGATTCCGTTGATCCCGCCGTACCCGGCGGCGGTGCCGGACCACTTCAATACCGAGGTGATGATCTACCGCGGGTTCTGGATGGTCAGTTGGTTCAAGCAGGAGTTCGGCCTGCGGGAAATGCAGCGGGCGCGTGAGCTGGGGGTGGAGCCGGAAGCGCTGTTCGACGAGCTGGTCAACGGCGTGCCGCCCGGCTCCATGGGGCTGACGCTGCAGCCGTACTGGTCCCCCGGCATCCGTGAGCCGGGGCTGGAGGCGAAGGGGTCGATCATCGGCTTCGGCGACGTGCACACCCGGGCGCACATCTACCGGGCCATCCTCGAAGGGCTGGCCTACGCCCTGCGCCAGGGCAAGGAGCGCATCGAGAAGCGCTCCGGCACGCGCATCACCCGGCTGCGGGTGTCCGGCGGGGGCTCCCAGAGTGATGCGGCGATGCAATTGACGGCGGACATCTTCGGCCTGCCGGCGGAGCGGCCCCATGTGTTCGAGACTTCGGGGCTGGGGGCGGCCATCGACTGCGCGGTGGGACTGGGGCTGCACCCAGACTTCCCCACCGCCATCGCGGCGATGACGCGGGTGGGGCAGGTGTTCCAGCCCAACCCGGAGGCGCGGCGGGTCTACGAGCAGCTGTACCGCGAGGTGTACCTGAACATGTACCGGCAGTTGAAGCCGCTGTACCAGAAGATCCGCGACATCACCGGCTACCCGGCCTGACGGGAGCCGTGGCACGCCGGGCTGAAGCCCGGGCTACGGCTTGAATGGAACCCCCCCGGTGGTTGTCACCGGGGGCGTTCTGTTTCGGGTCAGGCCACGTCCACCAGCACGATCTCGGTGTCTTCCTGGGCGCTGAAGGTCAGGTGCGTTTCATCCTTCACGGCGACACCGTCGCGGGCCTGGGCGGGGATGCCGTTCACTTCGTAGCGACCCTGCGCGGCCACCAGGTAGGCCTTGCGGCCGGGTTCGAGGTGGTACTCGGCGGTCTGGCCGGCCTTGATCGTTGCAGCTACCAGCCGGGCATTGGCGCGGATGTGCAGGGCATCGCTGCCCGCGTCGATGCCGCTGGCGAGGGTGACGAAGGTGCCGGCGCGCTCCCCCTTGGGAAACGGGCGGGTGCCCCAGGACGGCGCCGTACCGAACTCGGTGGGCATGATCCAGATCTGAAAGATGCGGGTGGTCTCGTCCTCCAGGTTGTATTCGGAGTGGGCGATGCCGGTGCCTGCGCTCATCACCTGCACGTCGCCGGCCACGGTGCGGCCCTTGTTGCCGAGGTTGTCCTGGTGGGTGATGGCGCCGTCACGGACGTAGGTGATGATCTCCATGTCCCGGTGCGGGTGCGGCGGGAAGCCGGAGTGCGGGGCGATCTCGTCGTCGTTCCACACCCGCAGTTGGCCCCAGTTCATCCGCGCCGGGTCGTGGTACTCGGCGAAGGAGAAGTGGTGACGGGCATTCAGCCAGCCATGCTGGGCGGCGCCGAGTTGCTGGAAGGGGCGTACGTGGATCATGGGAATCTCCTGTCGGGCCGGGGTGGGTTGGGCTCCCCGGCGCAATGGTGGCCATGATCCATCGACTGATGATGGTGAAGAAGCGGGATTTATGGGTTCCAGCTATCGATTCGCTCGATAGTTCTGTTGGATTTCGCTGGCAGGCTCTTTCACGTTTTCCCTGGGGGCGTGCCTATACTCGGGCCCATTCCCGGTGTGGAGCGATTGATGACTGAACGCAAGGCGGTGCTGGTGCTGCATGGCAAGCAGGCCATGAATGAGGAGGTCCGCGCGGCGGTGATGGCCCGTCGTGAGGCGGGCTGGGAGCTGGCGGTGCGGGTGACCTGGGAGGGTGGCGATGCCCGCCGGCTGGTGGACGAGGCCCTGGCAGGCGGCTACCGAACCCTGGTGGCCGGCGGCGGCGACGGCACCCTGCGGGACGTGGCCGAGGCGATTGCCCTGTCCGGCGAGGACGCCAGCCTGGCCCTGCTGCCGCTGGGCACCGCCAATGACTTCGCCCACGCCGCCGGGGTGCCGCTGGTGCCCGGCGAGGCGCTGGCGCTGCTGGACGTGCCGGCCCGGGCCATCGACCTGGGGGAAGCCGACGGGCGGCTGTTCCTCAACATGGCGACCGGCGGTTTCGGTTCCAAGGTCACGGCCAACACCTCGGAGGACCTGAAGAAGGTGCTCGGCGGTGCGGCCTACCTGCTCACCGGGCTGACACGCTTTTCGGAGGTGCATGCGGCCTTCGGGCGCTTCCGTGGGCCTGATTTCGCCTGGGAGGGGGAGTTCCTCGCCCTGGGCATCGGCAACGGCAGCCAGGCGGGCGGCGGGCACGTGCTCTGCCCCCGTGCGCGGGTGGACGACGGCCTGCTCGATCTCTGTATCGTGCCGGCGCCGCAGGACGTGGTGGGTACCCTGGGGACGCTGCTGTCGGGCGGCATGCGCGGCCTGGAGGCGGTCTCGGTGACCGCCCGTCTGCCCTGGGTGGAGGTGGAGGCGCCGGAGGGATTGGATGTAAATCTGGACGGCGAGCCGCTGGAATGTCGGCAGGTTCGCTTCAGTGCGCGCCGTAACGCACTACGCTTACATCTGCCGGACGGTTCGCCGCTGCTAAGGGCCCCTGGGTCGTGAGCCGTCTTCTGGTGTGGTGCGCCGGGGTGGTGCATGATGGCTCCCCGCCATGACGGCTACAGTTATCCCATCACTCTGCCGATAAGGTGAAGCAGCCGCAGTCCGGCTGGAATTTTCTACAGGAGCATGCAATGGCCGGTATTCTCGACACAGTCGACCAGCGCACCCAACTGGTGGGTGAGAACCGCCTGGAAATCCTCATGTTCCGACTGGTGGGCCGTCAGTTGTTCGCCATCAACGTGTTCAAGGTGCAGGAAGTCCTGCAACTGCCCAAGCTGACCCTGATTCCCCAGCGCCATCCCTACGTCTGCGGCGTGGTCAACCTGCGCGGCCATACGCTGCCGGTGATCGACCTGTCCCGTGCCATCGGTATGCGCGCGCTGGTGCCGGACAAGAACAGCACCATCATCGTCACCGAGTACAACCGTTCGGTGCAGGCTTTCCTGGTGGGGGGCGTGGACCGCATCCTCAACCTCAACTGGGAGTCCATCCAGCCGCCTCCCGGTGGGGCCGGTCGTCAGCACTACCTGACGGCGATCACCAAGGTGGAGGACAACATCGTCGAGATCATCGACGTGGAGAAGGTGCTGGCCGAGATCGTGCCCATGAGCACCCGCGTTTCGGAGGAGCGCCTGGGCAACCCGTTGCTGGAGCGTGCCCGTGGCCGCGAAGTGCTGCTGGTGGACGATTCCAATGTCGCCCTGACCCAGTTGCGCGAGACACTCTCCCAACTGGGCATCCGCACTCATTCGGCCAGTGACGGCCTGAAGGCCCTCAACCTGCTGAAGAAGTGGGCGGATTCCGGTGAGGTGATGACCGACAAGCTGCTGATGGTCTTCACCGATGCCGAAATGCCGGAGATGGACGGCTACCGTCTGACTACCGAGATCCGCAACGACCCGCGTCTGCGCGACCTCTATGTGGTGATGCACACCTCGCTGTCCGGCAGCTTCAACGACGCCATGGTGAAGAAGGTGGGGTGCGACAACTTCCTCTCCAAGTTCCAGCCCGACAAGCTGGTCGACGTGGTGGCGGACCGCCTGAGCAAGGACAACTGACCGCCGGGCGACGGGCTTGGCCGCCCGTCGCCGATTCCGTATAAGGGACGCTTCCGACCGCCTGATGGAAGCTGGCCCATGCTGCGTCTCACCGCTCTGTATCGCTACCCCATGAAATCCGCCATCGGTGAGTCCCTCGCGCGCGCCGAGCTGGACGGTCTTGGCCTGGCCGGTGATCGCCGCTGGATGCTGGTGGACGCCAGCAACGGGCGCTTCCTCACCCAACGTGCACTGCCGCAGATGTCTCAGCTCAGCGCCCGCTGGAACGCCTCGGGCGGTTTGAGCCTGCGTGCCGTCGGCCTGCCGGAGCTGGAGGTGCCCTTGCCGGGCGCCGGGGCGGAGCTGCGCGGCGCGCAGATCTGGAGCGATGCGATGAGGGTGCCCGATGCCGGCGACGAGGCGGCCGAATGGCTGAGCCGCTTTATCGGCAAACCGTGTCGCCTGGTGCATGTGCCGACCGAGCGTGCCCGGGACATCCCGGGCAGCCTGCTGCCAGAGGAGAAGGTGGGCTTCGCCGACGGCTACCCGCTGCTGCTGATCGGCCAGGCCTCCCTCGATGACCTGTCGGCACGGGTCGGTCGCCCGTTGGAGATGCTGCGCTTCCGCCCGAACCTGGTGGTGGAGGGCTGCGAGCCCTATGCCGAGGACAACTGGAAGCGCATCCGCATCGGCGGCGTGGAGTTCAGTGTTGCCAAGGGGTGCAGCCGCTGCATCCTCACCACCATCGACCCGGCCACCGGCGAGCGCAGCGCCGATCGTGAACCGCTGACGACCCTGAAGACCTATCGGGAGCGCGAGGGGGAGGTGTTCTTCGGGCAGAACCTGATCAACCGGAGCGCCGGCACCCTGGAGGTGGGGATGGCGGTGGAGGTGCTGGAGTAAGGGGCCCGACTCCGCTGCAGCAGGACCATGAAACAAGACGGGCGACGATGGGCGCCCGTCTTGTTTCAGGTGGGGATCACTGGTCGTCGAAGAAGCGCTCGTGCCATTCCACCAGGGGCTGCGGGGCGTTGAGCTTCTTGCCGTAGATGACCGAGTAGGACAGGACGTTCTGTACGTACTGGCGGGTTTCGTCGAATGGGATGCTCTCCACCCAGACGTCGAAAGCCAGATGGTCGGCGCCCTTGAGCCACTGGCGCACGCGACCGGGGCCAGCGTTGTAGGCAGCGGAGGCGAGCACGCGGTTGCCGTTGAACTGGCCGTGGACCTGGCTCAGGTAGGCGGCGCCGAGCTGGATGTTGATGTCCGGGTTGAGGGCCTGCTGGGGCGAGGCCAGGGGGATGCCGAACTTGCGTGCGGTCTCCTTGGCTGTAGCAGGCATCAGTTGCATCAGGCCCATGGCGCCCACGCCGGAGCGGGCGTCGGCCATGAAGGCGCTTTCCTGACGGGTGATGGCGAACACCCAGCTGGAATGCAGCCCTCGCACCTTGGCCTGCTGGGTCAGGGCGCTGCGGTGGGCCATGGGGAAACGGATGTCCAGATCGTCCCAGTACTGGGCCTGGCTGATGGTGCGAATGGCTGGGAAGTACCACTCCATGTCGTAGGCGAGCCGGGCCTGGGCGACCAGTTCCTCGCGGCTGAACAGGCGGCTGACGTAGTACCACTCGCGGCGGCCGTCGACGATCTCGCCGCGATCGTGGAACTCCATGGCCCGGCGGATGCCGGCGGTGTTGCGCACCTTCTGCATCACCTTGGGGTCGATGGCCATGGGCTTGTTGTTGAGCTGGTACGGCGCTTGGATGCGGTCGGCGGCGAGGAAGCCGTAGAAGTCACGCTCGCGGGCCAGGGGCTGCATCAGGCGGGGGGCTTCGGCGCTCTGCGGCTGAGCCAGTTGAAGGCTGCGGGCTTGCCAGTAGCGCCAGCGGTTGGTGCTGGCCAGCGATGGCGGCATCTGTCGGGTCAGTTGGTAGGCGTCCTGCCAACGGCCCAGACGCAGCAGCAGGCGCGCGCGCCATTCGCTGACGGTGTCGTCGCGCAGCTTGGGGTCGTATTGAGTCATCAACTTCAGGGCGCGGGCGTCGAAGCGCTTGGCCAGCGTCAGGCCGATCTCCCGGGCGATGGCGACCTTCTCCTCGCTGGAGAAGGGCATGCGCGTGGCGTAGGCATCCAGCAGGGTGGTGGCCTTGTCCGGGTCCTGGCGGGCCAGGCGACGCAGGCCGAGCCCGACCACATCGGCCATGGTGCGATCGGCCGGGCTGAAGCGTGCGGTCTGGCTCAGCAGTTGCGGGTTCTGGGCGACGTCCACCAGCAGCTTGCCTTGGGTGGACAGGCTCGGGAGGCTCTTGACCAGGAAGCTGGCCAGGCCGTAGTTGCGGGCTTCGGCCGCCAGCTTGGCGCGGCGCCAGCGCATCTGCTCGGTCATCTGGCCGTCGGCGCGCCAGAGTTCGAACAGCGCGTCGCAGGCCTCGGGCTGGGACTTGCCCACCAGCCAGAGCTTCTCGGCTGTTTTGTGGCCGTCGGCCTTGAGGCCGTGCTTGAGTTGGTACTGGCCGTAGAGGCAGTCCAGCTCGGTGAAGTTCATCTTGGGGTCGTAGTGGTTGACGAAGGTCTTCCAGTCGCCGCGCTCGGCGAGCCAGCGCAGCCAGCGCAGCCGCATCCAGTTGGACTGGGGCAGGTCGCCGTGCTCGGCGAGGAACTTCTCGATCTCTTCGTTGCTGGCCCATTTCAGGCGGGCGGTCAGTTCGTCGTAGGCCAGGTGCGGCTCCAGCGGGTAGTCGGCCAGCGCGCTGGCATAGCGCTTGTACGGACCGCTGTCGCCCTTGGCCAGGGCGCGTTTGGCCTCGTCGTACATCTGCCGCTGCTTGGCGAGGGGCACCGCATGGGCCGCGTCGAGCGTGAGGGTGGTGAGAAGCAGGCAGGAGAACAGGCTGAGCAGACGACCGCGCATGACACTTCCGGGTAGAGAAAACGTAGTGGGCGACGGCCACGGGGCCACCGGAGGTGCGTAGCTTAGCCGTTTGCCGGGTGCAGGTGGAGTCTCGTCGGAGGGGGGAAACATGATGAAAAAATGGCGGCCGTGGCATCGGCCAATCGGGGTAGAATGCGCGCCCATCTTTCGGAGGCCCCCATGACCCTGCTCAAGTTCAGCGATGTTTCCCTTGCCTATGGCGCCATGCCGTTGCTGGACAAGGTGTCGTGGCAGATCGCCCGGGGCGAGCGGGTCTGCGTGATCGGCCGCAACGGCACCGGCAAGTCCAGCATGCTGCGTCTGGTGAAGGGCGAGCAGCACGCGGATGACGGCGAGATCTGGCGGGCCCCGGCACTGAAGATCGGCGAACTGCCCCAGGAACTGCCCCGTGCCGACGAGCGCACGGTATTCGACGTGGTGGCCGAGGGGCTGGCTGGCGTCGGCGAGCTGCTGGCCCAGTACCACCACCTGAGCCAGAACATCCGCGACGAGCACGACCTGGAACGCCTGACCCATGTCCAGCAGGAACTGGAGGCGAAGGACGGCTGGCGCCTGCAGCAGTTGGTGGACAGCACCCTGAGCCGCCTGCAGTTGCCGGCGGACAAGACCCTGGCGGAGCTCTCCGGTGGCTGGCGCCGCCGCGTGCTGCTGGCCCAGGCGCTGGTATCCGAGCCCGACCTGCTGCTGCTGGACGAGCCCACCAACCACCTGGACATCGGTGCCATCGCCTGGCTGGAAGAGGCCCTGTCGGGCTTCGGCGGCGCGGTGCTGTTCATCACCCACGACCGTTCCTTCCTGCAGAACCTGGCGACTCGCATCCTCGAACTGGATCGCGGCAACCTGATCGA
Source organism: Pseudomonas sp. 1D4 (assembly GCF_001728925.1). Lineage (NCBI taxonomy): Bacteria > Pseudomonadati > Pseudomonadota > Gammaproteobacteria > Pseudomonadales > Pseudomonadaceae > Pseudomonas > Pseudomonas sp. 1D4. The sequence continues at coordinate 75,921 of NZ_LXJQ01000017.1, read as the reverse complement.
CTGGAACGGCGACTACGCCAGCTTCCTGGTGCACAAAGAGCAGCAGCTGGCGGCGGAAGAGACCGCCAATGCGCTGTTCGACAAGCGTCTGGCCCAGGAAGAGGTGTGGATCCGCCAGGGCATCAAGGCCCGGCGGACCCGTAACGAGGGCCGTGTGCGTGCGCTGAAGGCGATGCGCATGGAGCGTGCCGAACGCCGTGAGCGCCAGGGGCGTGCAACTTTCCAGTTGGAGACGGCAGACAAGTCCGGCAAGCAGGTGATCGTGGTGGAGAACGTGGGCTTCGCCCACCCGGGCGGCGAGTTGCTGATCCGTGACTTCTCCATGGTGCTGCAGCGTGGCGACCGCATCGGCCTGCTGGGCGCCAACGGCACCGGCAAGACCACGCTGCTCAAGCTGCTGCTGGGTGACCTGCAGCCGACCCAGGGCAGCATCGAGGTCGGCACCAAGCTGGAAGTGGCCTACTTCGATCAACTGCGCCATGCGCTGGAGCCGGAGAAAACGGTGATCGACAACCTCGCCGAAGGACGCGAGTTCATTACCGTGGGCGGACAGAGCCGCCATGTCCTCAGCTACCTCGGCGATTTCCTCTTCAGTCCGCAGCGCGCACGTACGCCGGTCAAGGCATTGTCCGGCGGCGAGCGTGCGCGCTTGTTGCTGGCCAAGCTGTTCAGCAAGCCGGCCAACCTGCTGGTGCTGGATGAACCGACCAACGACCTGGATGTGGAAACCCTGGAGCTGCTGGAAGAGGTGCTGCTGGAGTTCCCGGGGACCGTGCTGATGGTCAGCCACGACCGTGCCTTCCTCGACAACGTGGTCACCAGCACCCTGGTGTTCGAGGGTGAGGGCCGGGTGCGCGAGTACGTCGGTGGCTATCAGGACTGGCTGCGCCAGGGGGGCTCACCACGCCTGCTGGGCGTGGGCGAGGGACGCAGTGCCAAGGCCGAACCGCCGGCCGTCGCCGAGGCGTCTGCGCAGGCGACCGAGAAGCCGGCCGGCGAGGCGCCGAAGAAGAAACTCAGCTACAAATTGCAACGTGAGCTCGAAGCCCTTCCTGGGCAGATCGAGGCCCTGGAGGCCGAGATGGAGGCCGTCCAGCAGGAGATTTCCGACCCGGCGTTCTACCAGCGCCCCGCGGAGCAGACCCGCGCGGTACTGGAGCGTTTCGAGCAGCAACAGCAGGAACTGGATCGCCTGCTGGAGCGCTGGGCCGAACTGGAAGATTGATGTCTGTTTGAGTCGGAGAGCCCATGGCTGTCGAGTACCGCATCACGCTGGACGACGAGCACGAGTTCAGCTATCGCATTGAGCTGGACCGGGAATACGACCACGAGCGCGCGGCGACGGCGCCGAAGTGGACGCGCCTGGATTTCAACCAGTGCAGCAATTGCCCGCTCTCACGCGATCGTTTCAGCCATTGCCCGGCGGCCGTCGACCTGCACCGGGTGATCGAGGACTTTCATGGACTGCCAGCCTTCAAGAAGGCTGTGTTCATGGTGCGCACGCCGGAGCGCGAGTACACCAAGCACGTCGGTCTGGAGGAGGGCTTGCGGGCGCTGCTGGGGGTGATCATGGCCACCAGTGCCTGCCCGGTCCTGGGGCGTCTCAAGCCGATGGCCCAGCAGCACCTGCCGTTCGCCAGCAATCAGGAGTTCATCCTGCGCGCGGTGTCGCTCTACCTGGCGCGGCAGTACTTCAATCTGCGCGAAGGGCGGCATGCCGATTGGGAGCTGAAGGGGCTGGTGAGGCTGTTCCAGCAATTGCAGTTGGTGAACCAGGCGTTCTGGCAGCGCATCCATGACGTGTGCGAAGGGGATTCGAACCTCAAGGCTTTCCTGACCTTCTTTTCCATGGCGTCCAGCATGACGTACTCGCTGGAAACGCAGCTACAGAAGATCCGTCCTCTGGTGATGAGTGCCGACGAAGGCTTCATGTAAGCCTTCGTCGGCAACGGCGCTATTTCCCTGACTTGTTGAGACGCACCGCGAGCACGTCGCAAGGCGCACCGTGGAGAACGTCGTTGGCAGTGGAACCCAGCAGCAGTGCCAGGCCGTGGCGGCCATGGCTGCCGACCACGATCAGGTCGCAATCTTGTTCTTCGGCCAGGCGGTGGATCTCCTGGCGGGGCTGGCCATAGGCCAGGTGGCGTTGCTCGGCGCTGATTTCGGGATAGAGGCCGGCAAAGCCATCGAGGCGCTCGCGAGCCTGTTCGAACTGCTGCTGCTGCAGCATGGAGAGGTCCATGGGGACGTCGCCGCCAAAGGCCATGGCCATGGGCTCGACGATGTGCACCAGGGACAGCCGGGCCTGGGAGGCTTGAGCCAGGGCCTGCGCGCGGCGCACGACGGGGTGGCATTCGTCGGTGAGGTCGATGGCGACCAGGATGTGCTGGTAGGGCATGGGGTGACTCCTCCTTACAGGTTGCACCTGGCATGAAGTATGGCCGCCATGGGGGCGCGCCGGCATGATTTTCATCATGGGAATGCAGTTATGACCCTGTGGTTGGTGGTGTTTCTTCTGCTCGCTGTGCTCAGTCCGCTGGTCTGGCTGCTGCCTTCCAAGGGGCAGCGCGGGCGCATGGACCTGCGCATGCAGGCCCGTCGAATGGGATTGGCGATGCAATTGGCACGGCAGGAGTGGCCGCACTGGCTGTCGGTCGAGCCGCCGCCCTCCTGTGCGCAATTCCACCGCGCTCGCCGCCGTGGTGCCGAGGGTACATGGATTTATTGGCAGGTTGCGCCGGGGCAGTGGGTCAATCAGTGGCGTGAGCCGTTGGAGGACCCGGCGTTGCTTGGGTGCTTTGCCGGGTTGCCTGCCGATGTCTACAAGATCGAGACCACGCCGCAGATGGTGGCGCTGTACTGGGGCGAGCGAGGTACGCCGGAGGATCTCCAGCGCATTGCCGAGGTGCTGCGCGCCATCGACTGACGCACAGCGGGGCGGGCGGCTCAGAGCTGGGCCGTGGCGTACTGGGCGGATACGCCCTCTAGGCCTTCGATGATGCTGTCCGAGTACTTGTTGATCAGGAAAGGCACGCTGTTCTCGTTGTAGTTCTGCAACGAACGCTCTATGTAGCGCCATTTGGTACCGATGCTGGTCAGCGCCTGGCTGATCTGCGGGGTATTCCGGGGTTGCTGTGCCAGTGCCGTGAGCTGGCCGGCGAAGTCCTTGGCCAGTTCGTCGATGGCCTTACCCTCTCCACCGCCGAAGAAGGATGCCCCTACGGACGCACTGCGCGAGGCGTAGTCGACGGCGATGGTCTGCATCAGCAGGCTCTGCTGGCGGCTTTGCTGGGTCAGTGGCGGTACGGCGAAGTTGCTTTCCTGCTGGATGCGGTCATAAAGCTCGCCGGCCAATTCGATCAGTTTCTGGTTGCGTGCCGTCATGTCGGCGACTGGCTGCAGGTCGGTGAAGCCTTGTGTGCGCAGGGCGGTCACCAGGCCGCCGAGTTCATTGGCGTAATCCTTCCATTGCTGCTGCAACTGGACGTGCAGGGCCTTCGAGGCATCGCCCTGGATGTCCTTGAGCTCCTTCAGGCGCGCATCGGCTTCCTGCATGGACTCGTCGATCATCCGTGCGTAGCGCTGGTCGCCTTCCATGCCGTTGTACATGTAGAAGTCGCCCAGGCTCTTCAGTGCGGCAAGGCGCATCTGGTGGAGTTTGAGGAGGGTGTTGCCGGGGTCGGCCGCCTGGCTGGTGGGAACCAGGCAGAAGAAGGAAAGGAGGGTGCCTAGCAGTACGGCAAGCGTGCGGCTCGTCATGGTGCTACTCCGTGTGCCCTGGGGGCGTGTTTGTTGTTTTTATTCGACCTGTCCCGGTCGTGCCACGGGACTCTACTCTTCATCGCTGGCCTTTGGCTAGCGTGCTCTGCCAGCTGCCCACGCGGCCTTCCATCGACTTTCTGATGCAATGACATAAGCTCCGTGCATAGTGTTTCCGGCAGCCTGCCGCATCGCTTCAAGCGCCGGTTGCAGAGCGGTTTTGGCGTGGCCGGGCGGTCACGAAGCGCAATTGACAACGGAGGACTTTTCCGTGAATGTGTGCGCACCCAAATCAAACGGGCGTATGAATTGAGCGTTTGCCTGGTGGGCACGCTCCAATGACCACTACCCGATATCGCGTCGGTGGGTGTGCCGGACCGAATCGGACTTGACCCTGGGCTCAGCCCAGGGCCGGTTCGCCGGTTGGCTCCGATGTGTACTGTTCAGCTTCCATACCGTGGAGATCAGTTGATGATTTACGAAGGTAAAGCCATCACGGTTAAGGCTCTTGAGGGCGGCATCGTCGAACTGCAGTTCGATCTCAAGGGTGAGTCCGTCAACAAGTTCAACCGTCTTACCCTGAACGAACTGCGCCAGGCCGTCGACGCCATCAAGGCAGACGCTTCGGTCAAGGGCGTCATCGTCACCAGCGGCAAGGACGTGTTCATCGTCGGCGCTGACATCACCGAGTTCGTCGATAACTTCAAGCTGCCCGACGAAGAGCTGGTGGCCGGCAACCTCGAAGCCAACAAGATCTTCAGTGATTTCGAAGACCTGGCCGTGCCTACCGTCGTTGCCATCAACGGCATCGCCCTGGGTGGCGGCCTGGAGATGTGCCTCTCTGCCGACTACCGCGTGATGAGCGAAACCGCCAAGATCGGCCTGCCTGAAGTAAAGCTGGGCATCTACCCGGGCTTCGGCGGTACCGTGCGCCTGCCGCGCCTGATCGGTGTGGACAACGCCATCGAGTGGATCGCCTCCGGCAAGGAGAACAAGGCCGCCGACGCCCTGAAAGTGGGTGCCGTTGACGCCGTGGTCGCCCCGGCCAAGCTGAAGGAAGGTGCCCTGGACCTGGTCAAGCGCGCCATTGCCGGCGAGCTGGACTACAAGGCCAAGCGGCAGCCCAAGCTGGAAAAGATCAAGCTGAACGCCATCGAGCAGATGATGGCCTTCGAGACTGCCAAGGGCTTCGTGGCTGGCCAGGCTGGCCCGAACTACCCGGCGCCGGTCGAAGCGATCAAGACCATCCAGAAAGCTGCCAACTTCGGCCGTGACAAGGCGCTGGAAGTCGAGGCTGCCGGCTTCGTCAAGCTGGCCAAGACTTCCGTTGCCGAGAGCCTGATCGGTCTGTTCCTGAACGACCAGGAACTGAAGAAGAAGGCCAAGAAGTACGACGAGATCGCTCAGGACGTTAAGCTGGCCGCCGTACTCGGCGCCGGCATCATGGGTGGCGGCATCGCCTACCAGTCCGCTTCCAAGGGCACTCCGATCCTGATGAAGGATATCCGCGAAGAGGGTATCCAGATGGGCCTGAACGAGGCGTCCAAGCTGCTCGGCAAGCGCGTCGAGAAAGGCCGCATGACCCCGGCCAAGATGGCCGAGGCGCTGAACGCCATCCGTCCGACCATGTCCTACGGCGACTTCGCCCACGTCGACATCGTGGTAGAGGCCGTGGTCGAGAACCCGAAGGTCAAGCACGCCGTGCTGGCCGAGGTGGAAGGCCATGTGAAGGACAACGCGATCATCGCGTCCAACACCTCCACCATCTCCATCAGCTACCTGGCCCAGGCCCTGAAGCGCCCCGAGAACTTCGTCGGTATGCACTTCTTCAACCCGGTGCACATGATGCCGCTGGTTGAGGTCATCCGCGGCGAGAAGTCCAGCGAAGTGGCTGTGGCCACCACCGTTGCCTACGCCAAGAAGATGGGTAAGAACCCCATCGTGGTGAACGACTGCCCCGGCTTCCTGGTGAACCGCGTGCTGTTCCCGTACTTCGGTGGCTTCGCCAAGCTGCTCGAGTTCGGCGTGGACTTCGTCCGCATCGACAAGATCATGGAAAAGTTCGGCTGGCCCATGGGCCCGGCCTACCTGTCCGACGTGGTCGGTATCGACACTGGCCACCACGGCCGTGACGTGATGGCCGAAGGCTTCCCGGACCGCATGGCGGTCGAGGGCAAGACCGCCGTCGACGTGATGTACGAAGCCAACCGCCTGGGCCAGAAGAACGGCAAGGGCTTCTACGCCTACGAAATGGACAAGCGCGGCAAGCCGAAGAAGGTCCAGGACCCCGAGGCCTACGAGATCCTCAAGCCGATCATCAAGGAACAGCGCGAGCTGACCGATGAGGACATCATCAACTTCATGATGATCCCGCTGTGCCTGGAAACCGTTCGCTGCCTGGAAGACGGCATTGTCGAAACCGCAGCCGAGGCCGACATGGGCCTGATCTATGGTATCGGCTTCCCCCCCTTCCGTGGTGGTGCGCTGCGTTACATCGATTCCATCGGTGTAGCCGAGTTCGTCGCCCTGGCCGACAAGTACGTCGATCTGGGCGCCCTGTACCACCCGACCGCCAAGCTTCGTGAGATGGCCGCCAAGGGCCAGAAGTTTTTCGGTTAATCGCGCAGCGAACAGAGCGAGAGAAGAAATATGAGCCTGAATCCGAGAGACGCGGTCATTGTCGACTTCGGCCGCACCCCGATGGGTCGTTCCAAGGGCGGGATGCATCGCAACACCCGTGCCGAGACCATGTCGGCCCACCTGATCAGCAAGCTGCTGGAGCGCAACCCCAAGGTTGACCCGGCTGAAGTGGAAGATGTGATCTGGGGCTGCGTGAACCAGACCCTGGAACAGGGCTGGAACATCGCGCGCATGGCGTCGCTGATGACCCAGATTCCCCACACCAGCGCTGGCCAGACCGTCAGCCGCCTGTGTGGTTCCTCCATGAGCGCCCTGCACACCGCCGTGCAGGCCATCCAGTCCGGCAATGGTGATGTGTTCGTCATCGGCGGCGTGGAGCACATGGGCCACGTCGGCATGATGCATGGCGTCGACCCGAACCCGCACCTGTCCCTGTACGCCGCCAAGGCGTCCGGGATGATGGGCCTGACCGCCGAGATGCTGGGCAAGATGCACGGCATCACCCGCGAGGCCCAGGACCAGTTCGGCGTGCGCTCCCACCAGCTGGCCCACAAGGCCACTGTGGAAGGCAAGTTCAAGGACGAGATCATCCCGATGGAAGGCTATGACGAGAATGGCTTCCTGAAGGTGTTCGACTTCGACGAAACCATCCGTCCGGAAACCACCCTCGAAGGCCTGGCGTCCCTGAAGCCGGCGTTCAACCCGAAGGGCGGTACCGTGACTGCCGGTACGTCGTCGCAGATCACCGACGGTGCGTCCTGCATGATCGTGATGAGCGCCCAGCGCGCCAAGGACCTGGGCATCGAGCCCATGGCCGTGGTTCGTGCCATGGCGGTCGCGGGCGTCGACCCGGCGATCATGGGCTACGGCCCGGTGCCGTCCACCCAGAAAGCGCTCAAGCGTGCCGGCCTGACCATGGCTGACATCGATTTCATCGAGCTCAACGAAGCCTTCGCTGCCCAGGCCCTGCCCGTGCTGAAGGACCTGAAAGTGCTCGACAAGATGGAAGAGAAGGTCAACCTGCACGGCGGCGCCATCGCCCTGGGTCACCCGTTCGGCTGCTCCGGTGCGCGTATCTCCGGCACCCTGCTGAACGTGATGAAGCAGAACGACGGCAAGCTGGGCGTGGCCACCATGTGCGTGGGTCTCGGCCAGGGCATCACCACCATCTTCGAGCGCGTCTGAGCCTGAAGCTGGACAAGACCGGGGCCTCGTGCCCCGGTTTTCGTTTCCGCCAATTTCTCGCCAAGGCTGGCCATATCCCCTCGGAGTGGGCACCATGCGCACCTTGGCAAGCCGTCGACCGAGCACTGAGGGGAACATGAGCGTACAACCGGGACTCTATCGCCACTACAAGGGGCAGCAGTACCGCGTGATCGGAACCGCTCGGCACTCGGAGAGCGAAGAGGAGCTGGTGGTGTACCAGGCGCTCTACGGCGAGCATGGGCTCTGGGTGCGTCCGCTGGAGATGTTCACCGGCACGGTGACGGTGGAAGGCGAACAGATCGCGCGCTTCTCTCTTGTGACTGCCGAGTCGGATCCCTATCCGCGCCGCTGAGTCGTCTCGCCGGCCCCGGCGAACTTGACCTTGTCTCCTTCGCCACTATATATAGCGGTGCCGCCTGGGGCGGCTCCCGCCTTTGTTTATCTATCTCTCGAATTCAGGAACTTTCCGATCCATGGGCAAATCGCTGGTCATCGTGGAATCCCCGGCCAAGGCCAAGACCATCAACAAGTACCTGGGCAACCAGTACGTGGTGAAGTCGAGCATCGGCCACATCCGTGACCTGCCCACCAGCGGTTCGGCAAGTGCCACCAAGGAGCCGGTCAAGCGCGGCAAGGCTGCAGCAGCCGAAGTGCCGGCTCTCTCGCCGAAGGAGAAGGCCAAGCGCCAACTGTTCGCGCGCATGGGAGTGGACCCCGAGCACGGCTGGAAGGCCAAGTACGAGATCCTGCCCGGCAAGGAAAAGGTGATCGACGAACTGCGCCGCCTGGCCAAGGATGCCGACACCATCTACCTCGCAACCGACTTGGACCGCGAAGGGGAGGCCATCGCCTGGCACCTGCGGGAATCCATTGGCGGTGACGACAGCCGCTACAAGCGCGTGGTGTTCAACGAGATCACCAAGAAGGCCATCCAGGAGGCCTTCTCCCAGCCCGGCGAGCTGGACATCAACCGTGTCAACGCCCAGCAGGCTCGTCGCTTCCTCGACCGCGTGGTGGGCTACATGGTCTCGCCGCTGCTGTGGCAGAAGATCGCCCGTGGCCTGTCCGCCGGTCGTGTGCAGTCGGTGGCGGTGAAGCTGGTGGTGGAGCGTGAGCGTGAGATTCGCGCCTTCGTCCCCGAGGAATACTGGGAGGTCCATGCCGACCTGGGCACTGCCAAGGGTGCCAATGTGCGCTTCGAGGTGGCCAAGGAAAACGGCGCGGCCTTCAAACCGCTGAACGAGGCCCAGGCCATGGCCGCGCTGGAGAAGCTCAAAGTCTCCAGCTACAGCGTGCAGAGGCGTGAGGACAAGCCGACTTCCAGCCGTCCCTCTGCGCCGTTCATCACATCCACCCTGCAGCAGGCTGCGAGCAATCGCCTGGGCTTCGGGGTGAAGAAGACCATGATGATGGCCCAGCGTCTCTACGAGGCGGGCTACATCACCTATATGCGTACCGACTCGACCAACCTCTCGGCCGACGCCATCACCATGGTGCGTGGCTTCATAGAGGGCGAGTTCGGTGACAAGTACCTCCCGGTCAAACCGAACTTCTATTCGAGCAAGGAAGGCGCCCAGGAGGCTCACGAGGCCATTCGCCCGTCCGACGTCAACCTCAAGCCGACTCAGCTGTCCGGCATGGAGCGTGATGCCGAGCGCCTGTACGACCTGATCTGGCGCCAGTTCGTGGCATGCCAGATGCCGCCCGCTGAGTACCTGTCCACCAGCGTCAGCGTGGCGGCGGGCAACTTCGAGCTGCGTGCCAAGGGCCGCATCCTCAAGTTCGACGGCTATACCCGCGTGCTGCCGCAGCAGAGCAAGCCGGGCGAGGACGACGTACTGCCCGACATGAAGGAAGGCGAGGCGCTCAAGCTGATCAAGCTCGACCCCAGCCAGCACTTCACCAAGCCGCCGGCGCGCTTCTCCGAGGCCAGCCTGGTCAAGGAGCTGGAAAAGCGAGGCATTGGCCGTCCTTCCACCTACGCGGCGATCATCTCCACCATCCAGGAGCGTGGCTACGTGACGGTGCATAACCGTCGCTTCTACTCCGAGAAGATGGGCGACATCGTCACTGAGCGCCTCAACGAGAGCTTCGCCAACCTGATGGATTACGGTTTCACCGCAGGCATGGAGGAGAACCTGGACGACGTCGCCCAAGGCGAGCGCGACTGGAAGAACCTGCTGGACGAGTTCTACGGTGATTTCCGCAAGAAGCTGGAACTGGCCGAAGGCAGCGACAGTGGCATGCGTGCCAACCAGCCGACCCTTACCGACATTCCGTGCCGTGAGTGCGGTCGCCCGATGATGATCCGTACGGCTTCCACCGGCGTCTTCCTGGGATGCTCGGGCTATGCGCTGCCGCCAAAGGAGCGCTGCAAGGCTACGGTCAACCTCGTGCCGGGCGACGAGATCGCGGCGGACGATGAGGGTGAGTCCGAATCCCGCGTGCTGCGTGGCAAGCACCGCTGCCCGATCTGTTCCACGGCGATGGATGCTTACCTACTGGATGAAAGCCGCAAGCTGCACATCTGTGGCAACAACCCGGATTGCTCGGGCTACGAGATCGAGCAGGGCCAGTACCGCATCAAGGGCTACGAAGGCCCGAGCCTTGAGTGTGACAAGTGCGGCAGCGAGATGCAGTTGAAGACCGGCCGTTTCGGCAAGTTCTTCGGTTGCACCAACTCCAGCTGCAAGAACACCCGCAAGTTGCTCAAGAACGGTGAGGCGGCGCCGCCGAAGATCGACCCGATCAAGATGCCGGAGCTCAAGTGCGAGAAGGTGGACGACACCTATGTGCTGCGTGACGGTGCCTCGGGCCTCTTCCTGGCCGCCAGCCAGTTCCCGAAGAATCGCGAGACCCGCGCGCCGCTGGTACTGGAATTGATTCCGCACAAGGACGAACTCGATCCGAAGTACCACTTCCTGCTCAGTGCGCCGGTAAAAGACCCGGAAGGCCGCCCGGCTGTCATCCGCTTCAGCCGCAAGACCAAGGAGCAGTACGTGCAGTCGGAGGTGGACGGCAAACCGACCGGCTGGCGTGCGTTCTTCGACGGCGGCAAGTGGAAGGTCGAAGACAAGCGTTGAGTCCCGCTGCGCGCATGGCTCTCATGCGCGCATACTGGCAAGGCCGGACCCCAATGTCCGGCCTTCTTCGTTTCGGCCCTGTGCCGATTGCATATCCGGAGTCCATGCCATGGCCCATGAGCCCTATACCCGCACCAATCAGAAGCTTTTCTTCGCCGGGCTTTGCCTTGAGAGTTGGCGCAAGGCGGAGGAGGGACGTGCGATGAATGCGCAAGCCCAGGTTCAGGCGGAGCGGGAGGCTGCGCTTTTCCACCTTCACGGTGCCTTGCTGGGGCTATGCCACGAGATCACCCACTACTACCGGATGCCGAACCCGGGGGCTCCGGATGTGGCGGCAATCCTGAGTTCAGAGGTGCTGTCTGCCTCTCCCAGCCCGGAGCTGGCTGAGCTGGTAGAGCTGTTCCAGCAGCCCGAGAGCTGGTTGGGTTCTCTGAATTGCACCTATCAAGCGCTCTTCCTTCCCCCTCAGGCGCCCACCAAGGCAAAGGTGGACCCGACGCTTCCCTTGATCGAGGCGGTTACGCTCGATGAGGAAGAGGCAATCCTCTCCCGTGAGGAGTTGGAGTCATGGCGTCAGCAGCTCAAGGCGCTGGTGCTTCGCTATCGGGAAAGTCTCTCAGAATGCTGAGTGACAGAAGGGGTAGGGCGCCAAGCCGACCGGCTGTTACAATGCGCGGTCTTTAGTGGAGAGATGAAGCGATGACAACGTCCTTCCTGGAAATAGTCGAATTGCCCGACGGGCGCATTATTCTGCGCCGTGCAGAGGACGAGGAAGCGCTGGTGACGCTGGACTTCTCCGCTGATGCCAAGGCATTCCTCCAAGGGCACCACCTGGAAGTGGCCAAGGCCATGCTCAACGTAGGGGTGCAGATGGCCGGTCGGCTCGCCGAAGGCGAGATGGATCATGATGACCAGCCCCGCGTTTTGCACTGATCAACGGTTATCCTCCTCGCCGATCATTGCCATTTGATTAAGCAGCGCCCTGGCTATCCGAGGTGGATGTTCAGGCTCTGTGCGTTGCCTTCCCGCGCGGCCTTGATGAGCGCGCCCTTGCCCCGTGGGTTGAGCGAAAGCCAGCTGATGACGGTGTGGCTGCGTCCCAGTCTGAGAGCTTCGCATGCCAATTCCAGAGCGTCCTTGCCGCCTCGCGGTTCGAGCAGGAGGATACGCTCACGGTTGAGTCCCGCATCCCGTAGCCAGGCTTGGTTAAGGGTGGCGGGCGCACCTATGAGAGTGAGCCAGCGGGCGTCCTGTTCTTCGCTTAGCTCCCTCAGTATCGGCGCCAGCAGGTGGCGGCAATGAAGTGGGCTGCCTCGCAGTGAGAGTTCGCTGAAAGCCTCGCTTTCCGTTTCTATGGGAGCCTCTGGCTCCAGCAGGTCATGGAGTGGTGTTGCGACGATGGCGTCGTGGAAGAGGGGGAGTTGGGTGCGGCCGATCGGTTGCGAGACCTGCATGACGCCTCCTGTTAGCGGCGAATGACGCCGACGCTCAAGCCTTCGATCACCAGTTCCTGCTCATGCAGGTCGACTTCGATCGGTTTGAATTCGGGGTTTTCGGCGATCAGCCAGACCTTGTCGCCTTCGCGCTTGAAGCGCTTGACCGTCACCTCGTCGCCAAGCCGCGCTACTACCACTTGGCCGTTGCGGGCCTCGCGAGTGGAGTGGACGGCCAGGAGATCGCCATCGAATATTCCGATGTCCTTCATGCTCATACCGCGAACGCGCAGCAAATAGTCGGCCTTAGGGTGGAAGAAGTCGGGGTTGATGCGGCAGGATTCCTCGATGTTCTGCTGGGCGAGGATGGGCGCACCTGCTGCGACTCGGCCAATCACGGGAAGTCCACCTTCCTCGGCTGCCGGCTCGAATCCGGGGATGCGGATGCCGCGGGAGGCGCCCGGGGTCATCTCGATGGCGCCCTTGCGTGCCAGGGCCTTGAGGTGTTCCTCAGCGGCGTTGGGCGACTTGAAGCCGAGTTCCTGGGCAATTTCCGCCCGGGTCGGCGGATAACCGTTGTCTTCCAGGCAGCGTTTGATGAACGCGAGGATTTCGGCTTGGCGGGGCGTCAGTTTCAGCATGTCGGGCTCTGTCTTTTTATACAGTGACTGGTGTTTTATACAGTTCATCGGGTGGGCCTACAAGTATTTTCTGAAGTCCCGCTCTGCCATTCGGCGGCGTATCAGGTGGGGTTTCACCCCGGCTGCGTAAGATGTCTTTCGGCGTGACCCATGCGTCAGAAGATGGTGGGTGCGACTTGACAAAGGCAGGGGTTGAAACGTATGTTTCAAACAAGTGTTTGTCAGGTGAGGGAACCATGGCTCAGTCGGAAACCGTCGAACGCATCCTGGATGCAGCGGAACAGCTGTTCGCGGAGAAAGGCTTCGCCGAAACCTCCTTGCGCCTGATCACCAGCAAGGCTGGGGTCAACCTGGCGGCGGTGAATTATCACTTCGGCTCGAAGAAGGCCCTGATCCAGGCGGTCTTCTCGCGCTTCCTCGGGCCGTTCTGCCAGAGCCTCGAGCGTGAGCTCGACAAACGCCAGGGCAAGTCGGAAGTACCGCCCTCGCTGGAGGAGCTGCTGGTCATGCTTGTTGATCAGGCGCTGGCGGTTAAGCCTCGCAGTGGCAATGACCTTTCCATATTCATGCGCTTGCTCGGGCTCGCCTTCAGCCAGAGCCAGGGCCACCTGCGCAAGTACCTCGAAGAGGTGTACGGCAAGGTGTTCCGTCGCTACATGTTGTTGGTCAACGAGTCGGCGCCTCGGTTGCCACCCCTTGAGATCTTCTGGCGTGTCCATTTCATGCTGGGGGCTGCGGCGTTCAGCATGTCCGGCATCAAGGCGCTGCGGGCCATGGCCGAGAACGACTTCGGTGTGAACACCTCCATCGAGCAGGTCATGCGCCTGATGGTCCCGTTCCTCGCGGCGGGCATGCGCGCCGAAACGGGCCTGGCCGACGAGGCCCTGTCCAAGGCCGTACTAAAGCCCAGGGCAAAGCCCGCTCCCGCATCCGGCAAGGCCTGACGCCGGTGGGCGAGGGCGGCGGGATCAGCTAAGCTAGCCGCCCATGTCCGACCTCGATCTACTCCATATCTCCATTGCTGATCAGCGCCTCTACGGCTTCGCTGCTGGACGCCTGCTGATCCGTTACCCCGTTTCGACGGCCCTCAATGGTCCCGGTGAACTCAGTGGCTCCAACTGCACACCCCGTGGTCTCCACGAAGTGCGGGCCAGGATTGGTGCCGATCTTCCGCTGAATGCCGTTTTGCGCGGACGTCGCTGGACTGGCGAGGTCTGGTCTGAGGTGTTGCACGAGCAGTTCCCCGGGCGTGACTGGATCCTCTCTCGCATCCTCTGGCTGAGTGGCCGGGAGCCCGGCTTCAATCGCCTGGGCAAGGTCGACAGCATGCGCCGCTACATCTATATCCACGGCACGCCGGATACCGAGCCCATGGGCGTTCCGCGCTCCCACGGTTGCGTCCGCATGCGCAACGCCGACCTGCTGGAACTCTTTCCCCGCGTACCCGTCCACTGTGCGGTGCGCATCGACGAAGCGCCCAAGCCCGAGTGGGCGGCGCTCAACCCCTGACAAGGAACCCCATGCAAGGCTCCCTGATGCTGGACATCGGCGGCACCTGGCTGACTGCCGAAGACCGCCACATCCTGCGCCAGCCCGAAGTGGCTGGCCTGATCCTGTTCGCGCGCAATATCGAGGACCCACGCCAGGTGCGTGATCTGTGCGCCGCGATCCGCGTCGTGCGCCCCGACCTCATCCTCGCTGTCGATCAGGAGGGCGGCCGGGTGCAGCGCCTGCGCCGCGGCTTCGTGCGCCTGCCGGCGATGCGTGCCCTGGCCGATACGCCGAACGCCGAAGCGCTGGCTGAGCAATGCGGTTGGCTGATGGCGACCGAAGTGCTGGCCGCCGGCCTGGATATCAGTTTCGCCCCGGTGCTGGACCTGGATCACCAGCGCAGCGCCGTGGTGGGCAGTCGCGCCTTCGAGGGCGATCCTCGGCGCGCCACTGATCTGGCCGGCGCCTTCATCAAGGGGTTGCGTGCTGCCGGCATGGCGGCCACCGGCAAGCACTTCCCCGGTCACGGCTGGGCGGAGGCCGACTCCCACGTCGCGATCCCTTCGGATGAGCGCAGCCTGGAGCAGATTCGCGCCGCAGACCTGGTGCCCTTCACTCGTCTGGCGTCCGAGCTGGACGGCATGATGCCCGCCCACGTCATCTACCCCCAGGTCGATGCCCAGCCCGCCGGCTTCTCGCGTCGCTGGCTGCAGGACATCCTGCGCGGCGAGCTGAAGTTCACCGGGGTGATCTTCAGTGACGACCTCTCAATGGCCGGCGCCCATGTAGTTGGGGATGCGGCCGAGCGCATCGAGGCTGCCCTCAGTGCAGGGTGTGATATGGGGCTGGTGTGCAACGACCGCGCCGCTGCCGAACTGGCCCTGTCGCGCCTGCAGCATCTTGGTGTTACCCCCTCCCCGCAACTGGCCCGCATGCGCCGTCGTGCCTTCCCAGGCACCGAATACTGTCAAGACCCGCGCTGGCAAGCCGCTGTGGCTGCCCTGCGCGAAGCCCAGCTGATCGATTGAAGGAAGCGACATGACCGTTTACGCGATTATCGGTGGTACCGGCCTGACCCAACTGGACGGCCTCAGCATGAAAGCCCTGCTTAATCCCGAGACGCCTTACGGTACGCCGTCCGCAGGGATCGTGCAGGGTGAGTACGCCGGTCGTGAGGTGCTCTTTCTCGCTCGTCACGGCCACCCGCACCGCATTCCCCCGCACCAGGTCAACTACCGCGCCAACCTCTGGGCGCTGAAGCATTCCGGGGCCGAGGCGATCATCGCCGTCAACGCTGTTGGCGGCATTGCCGCCGGGATGGGTACGGGGCAACTGGTGGTGCCGCATCAGGTGATCGACTACACCCAGGGGCGCATCGGCACCTTCTTCGAGGGCGAACTGGACCACGTCACCCACATCGACTTCAGCCACCCCTACGACGAACCGCTGCGGCAGAAGCTGCTCGATGCCCTGCGTCGCGCCGGCCACGCCCACAGCGATTACGGCGTCTATGGCTGCACACAGGGCCCACGCCTGGAGACGGTCGCCGAGATCGCCCGCATGGAGCGTGATGGCTGCGACATCGTCGGCATGACCGGCATGCCTGAGGCCGCCCTCGCTCGCGAGCTGAACCTGCCTTACGCCGCCCTCTCCCTGGTGGTCAATCCGGCAGCCGGCAAGTCCACCAGCATCATCACCATGGCCGAGATCGAGGCCGCGCTTGCGGCGGGTATCGGCAAGGTGCGCGAAACCCTGTCCCTCCTGCTGAAGGCGTGACCGATGCCTGGCCCGGGCGGTAGCTCGGGTCAGGCGTGGGGGAGGGGCGCGAACAGCGCGTCGATGTCTTCCTCGCGCAGGTGCCAGTCGCTTCCGGCCGGCGCGCTCAGCACGCTTTGCGCCAGGTCGGCCTTGCGCTGCTGCAGCTGCTGGATTTTCTCTTCCACCGTGCCCCGGGCGATCAGCTTATAGACGAACACCGGCTTGTTCTGGCCGATGCGGTAGGCGCGGTCGGTGGCCTGGCGTTCGGCTGCCGGATTCCACCAGGGGTCGAAGTGGATCACCGTGTCGGCCTGGGTCAGGTTCAGCCCGGTGCCGCCGGCCTTGAGGCTGATGAGGAACAGCGGCACCTCGCCGGCCTGGAAGCGCTCCACCGGCGTGCGCCGGTCGCGGGTCTCGCCGGTCAGCAGCAGGTAGTCGATCTGCCGCGTCTGCAATTCGCCCTCGATCAGCTCCAGCATGCTGGTGAACTGCGAGAACAGCAGCACCCGCCGGCCTTCCATGAACAGCTCCTCGAGCATTTCCATCAGGCTGTCCAGCTTGCCCGAGGTGCTGCCGCGTACCTCACGCTCCGGTTCCACCAGGCGCAGGTCGCAGCAGGTCTGGCGCAGCTTGAGCAGGGCTTCGAGGATCACCATCTGGCTGCGGGCCATGCCCTTGTGCTCGATTTCCGAACGCACCTTCTGGTCCATCGCCAGGCGCACAGTCTCGTAGAGGTCGCGCTGGGCCTCGCTCAGTTCCACCCAGTGGATCATCTCGGTCTTGGCCGGCAGTTCGGTCGCCACCGACTCCTTGGTGCGCCGCAGCATGAAGGGGCGGATGCGGCCGTTCAGGTGGGCCAGGCGTTCGCTGTCGGCGTGCTTCTCGATGGGGGTGCGGTAGTCACGGGCGAACTGCTTGGCATCGCCCAGCCAGCCGGGCATCAGGAAGTGGAACAGCGACCACAGTTCGCCCAGGTGGTTTTCCAGCGGCGTGCCCGACAGGCACAGGCGCTGGCGGGCCAGCAGCTGGCGCACGGCCTGGGCGGCCTTGCTGGTGGCGGTCTTGATGTTCTGCGCCTCGTCCAGCACCAGCAGGTGCAGCGGCTGCTCCTTCCATTGCGGCAGGTCGCGGGGCAGCAGGGCATAGGTGGTGAGCAGCAGGTCGTGGTCGGCCAGGTGCTCGAAGTCCTTGTGCCGGTTGGGGCCATGCAGCGCCAGGACCTTCAGGTCCGGTGCGAAGCGCGCGGCCTCGTCCTGCCAGTTCGGCACCAGGCTGGTGGGCATCACCACCAGGGCGGGGCGGTCCAGCCGGCCGGCCTCCTTCTCGGTGAGGATATGCGCCAGGGTCTGCAGGGTCTTGCCCAGGCCCATGTCGTCGCCCAGCACGCCGCCGGCGTCCAGCTCACGCAGGGTCTGCAGCCAGGCCAGGCCCTGGAGCTGGTAGGCGCGCAATTCGGCCTTCAGTCCTCTCGGTGCCGGGTGGCTGCCGTGACGGCTGTCCCGCAGGCGTTCGGCGAAGGTGCGCAGGCGCTCGCCGCCTCGCCAGGCCAGGCCGAGGGACTCCAGTTGGTCGAGTCGCGCGGCATCCGGCAGTCCGAGCCGCAGGCTGCGGCCTTCGCCGCGATCCCGCAGGAACAGCTCGCCCAGCGTGCCGAGCAAGGGCTTGAGGCGGCCGTAGGGGAGGGCGACCTGCAGGGGCCGCCCGGTCTCGCTGCTCAGCGTGTCGAGCTGGAGGCGCAGCTGGTCGTCGTCCTTGCGTCGCTGCAGGACCTTGGCGCTGAGCAGCTTGGGGTTGCCCCGGATCAGCTTGAGCAACACTGGCAGCAGGCTGATGCGCTGCCCTTCCACGAGGATGCCCAGTTCCAGGTCGAACCACTGCTGGCCCGGTTGCTCGTCCACCTCGGCATACCAGCCATCCACCGGGGTTAGATCGAAGTGAAAGCCGGGGCGGATCTCGATCAGCCAGCCCTCTTCGCGCAACTGCGGCAGCTGCAGTTGGATGAAGCGCTGCCAGGCCTCGTCGTCGGGCAGCTCGAACAACTCCAGAAGATCCCCCGGCAGGGCCTGGCTCTGCCGCAGGGACTCCTTGAAGCCCAGTTGCCGCAGGCGCTCGCGCAGCGTTTCCTCGGCCTGGGGGTTGCGCTGCATGGCCACCAGCTCGCCATCCTGCCGACGCCTGACCGGGTTGGCGCGGGTGTTCTTGCCGTGGACCAGCGCCCCTGCATAGTCGAAGGCCAGCCCGGCGCGGTGCTGCTGGTTGCCCACCATGCGGCCGCTGCGCAGGTCATAGAGGCTCTGGGCCAGGCTGCCCAGGGCCAGGTGCGGACGTGGCGGGATGTCTTTCAGCAGCCGGGGTGCGCGCGCCGGTGCCGGGGTAACGGGCTCCGGCCGTGCGGCCGGCGGGCCGTCGGACAGCAGCTGGAGGATGGCGGCGACGCAGTGCTTGCAGTTAAGGCCGACCGGGCAGGTGCAGCGACCGATCACCCCGAGCCCATGGGGCGCGAGGCGGATCGTCTGCAGGTAGGGCGTCTCGGCGGAGCCTGCGCAGCTGGCCAGCAGCTGCGTCTCGTCCATGGCCCGCAGGCGCGCTTTCCGCTGCTGGGCGTAGCGGGCGCCGCGGTCGAGCGCGCCCTGGTCGAAGTCCTGGCGCCAGTCTTCCTGGCGCAGGTGCTCGAGCAGGGTGGGCATGTGTCAGAGCGGGTTGATGCGGATCAGGATGCCCAGGCTGGAGTGGTCGAGGTAGGTCAGCTCGCCGCTCTTCAGGCGGGTGCCCTGCTTGATGCGCTCGCTGCTGCTCAGCAGGCCGCTGGCATCGAAGCGGTTGACCCAGAAGTCCACGGACACATCGGTGAAGCGGCCCTGGCTCAGTTCCACGGTGCCTTCCACCGGGAAGTGGCCGAGCTGGCCTTCGCCGGTAGTGACGGCCATCTTGCTCGGGGTGGCGCCAATGCTCTGCGACCAGGCCTTGTGCAACAGCACCTGATAGCCGGCACCGGGGGTGAGGCGGGCGGCTTCGCTGTTCAGGTTGGTGGCGCGCTCACCGACGCTGGACAGGGTCTGGCTGCCGTTGGCCCAGTCATCCGGGGCGTTCTGGCCGGCCGGGACCGGTTCCCCGGCCTGGCGGAAGAGGATCATCTCCACCTGATAGAGCCCGTCGGCGAAGGCGCTGGGAGCCACCAGGGCGAGCAGCAGGGTGATGAAACGGAACGCACGCATGGATCAGTCCTTTAAGCGGATTGCGGAACGAGGCGCTCGAACAGCGCCTCCAGTGTGTTGAAGCGTTCTTCCGGTCGCTCCATCGGGACCAGGAAGCGGAACAGCGTGGCGCCTTCGAACTTGTAGCGCTTGGGCTGGCCCTGGATCAGCTTGATCAGCACCAGCGGGTCGACGCAGGTGTCGGCGGCGAATTCTATCCGACCGCCCTGCGGGCCGGCGTCGACTTTCTTGATGCCGAGCTTTTCTGCCTGCAGTTTCAGCAGGGTCAGGCGCACCAGGTTCTTGGTCGGCTCAGGGAGCAGGCCGAAGCGGTCGATCATTTCCACCTGCAGTTCCTTCAGGCCGTCCTCGTCGGCGGCCGAGGCGATGCGCTTGTAGAGGATCAGGCGCGCATGCACGTCGGGCAGGTAGTCCTCGGGAATCAGCGCCGGTACCCGCAGGTTGATTTCCGGCCCGCCACCCAGGGGTTGCTCCAGGTTGGGCTGCTCGCCCTTCTGGATGGATTTGACCGCGCGTTCGAGCATTTCCATGTAGAGGGTGAAGCCCACGGCCTGGATCTGCCCGCTCTGGCCTTCGCCCAGCAGTTCGCCTGCGCCGCGGATCTCCAGGTCATGGGTGGCCAGTACGAAGCCAGCCCCCAGGTCCTGGGCGTTGGCGATGGCTTCCAGGCGCTTCTGGGCGTCCTCGGTCATCTGTTTGCGCGGCGGCGTCAGCAGGTAGGCGTAGGCCTGGTGGTGGCTGCGGCCGACACGTCCGCGCAGTTGGTGCAACTGGGCCAGGCCGAACTTGTCGGCGCGCTCGATGATGATGGTGTTGGCGCTGGGCACGTCGATGCCGGTTTCGATGATGGTGGAGGCCACCAGCACGTTGAAGCGCTTGTGGTAGAAGTCGCTCATCACCTGTTCGAGTTCGCGCTCGTGCATCTGCCCGTGGCCGATGCCGATACGGGCTTCGGGCACCAGTTCGGCGAGGTCGGCGGCGCACTTCTCGATGGTCTTCACCTCGTTGTGCAGGTAGTAGACCTGGCCACCCCGCAGCAGCTCGCGCAGCAGGGCCTCCTTGATCACCGTGTTCTGCTGCTCCATGACGAAGGTGCGCACCGACAGGCGGCGTGCCGGCGGGGTGGCGATGATCGACAGGTCGCGCATGCCGGCCACGGCCATGTTCAGGGTGCGCGGGATCGGCGTGGCGGTGAGGGTGAGGATGTCCACCTCGCTGCGCAGGGCCTTGAGCTGCTCCTTCTGGCGCACCCCGAAGCGGTGTTCCTCGTCGATGATCACCAGGCCCAGCTGCTTGAAGCGGATGTCGCCTTGCAGCAGGCGGTGGGTGCCGATGACGATGTCCACCTTGCCTTCGGCCAGTTCGTTGGCGGCGTCTTCCACTTCCTTGGCGGTCTTGAATCGGCTCATCACCTCCACGCGCACCGGCCAGTCGGCGAAGCGGTCACGGAAGCTGTTGTAGTGCTGTTGTGCGAGGAGGGTGGTGGGCACCAGCACCGCCACCTGCTTGCCGCTGTGTACGGCGACGAAGGCCGCGCGCATGGCCACCTCGGTCTTGCCGAAGCCCACGTCGCCGCAGACCAGGCGGTCCATCGGCTTGGGCGCCAGCATGTCGGCGACCACGGCCTCGATGGCGGCCTGCTGGTCCGGGGTTTCCTCGAAGGGGAAACCGGCGGAGAAGGTGGCGTAGTCGGCCAGCGGGTCCTTGAAGGCATAGCCTTTTCGCGCAGCGCGGCGGGCGTAGATGTCCAGCAGCTCGGCGGCGACGTCGCGCACCTGTTCGGCGGCTTTGCGCTTGGCCTTCTGCCAGGTTTCCGAGCCCAGGCGGTGCAGCGGTGCCAGGGCATCATCAGTGCCGGTGTAGCGGGCGATCAGGTGCAGGCTGGCGACCGGCACGTAGAGCTTGGCTTCCTCGGCGTACTGCAGGGCGAGGAATTCGGCGGCCTGGCCTTCGATTTCCAGGGTGATCAGGCCGAGGTAGCGGCCCACGCCGTGGTCGATGTGCACCACCGGCGCGCCTTCGCGCAGTTCGGCGAGGTTCTTGATGACGTTGTCGCCACCGTCGCTGCGGCGTTCGCGGCGACGGCGCTGCATGACGCGCTGGCCGAACAGCGGGCTTTCGGCGACCAGCGCCAGGGCCGGCTCGTCAAGCAGCAGGCCCTCGTCCAGCGGCGCGATGGTGATGGCCAGGCGCTCGCTGCTGGCGACGAACTCCGGCCAGCCGGTCACTTCCTGCGGGCGCAGCTTGAGCCGGGCAAGCAGTTCCAGCAGCACTTCGCGGCGGCCGGCCGATTCGGCACTGAACAGCACGCGGCCGGGGAACTCCTCCAGAAAGCGGCGCAGGGCCGCCAGCGGCTCGCTGGCCTTGCCTTCGATGGCGAGGTCGGGCAGGGCGCGGGTGGGGAAGCGTTCGCGGCCCACGCCGGGCTCCAGGTCGCCGCGGTCGGCCACCACGCGCGGCGAGGCTTTCAGCCGGGCGAAGCAATCCTCCACCGGCAGGAACAGTTCGGCCGGCGGCACCAGCGGGCGTTCGGGATCGACGCGACGCTCTTCATAACGGCTGCGCACGTCGCTCCAGAATTGCTCGGCGGCCTGTTCGATGCCGGGCAGGGAGAACACCTGGGTGTTGCCGGGCAGGTAGTCGAAGAGCGTCTCGGTCTCTTCGAAGAACAGCGGCAGGTAGTACTCGATACCGGCCGGGGTGATGCCGGTAGCCAGGTCCTGGTAGATCGGGCAGCGACGGAAGTCGACGTCGAAGCGCTCGCGGAAGCGGCCGCGGAAGTCGGTGACCGCCTTCTTGTCCAGCGGGAACTCACGGGCCGGCAGCAGGCGGATCGACTCCACCTTGTCCACCGAGCGCTGGGTTTCCGGGTCGAAGGTGCGCAGGGTCTCGATCTCGTCATCGAACAGGTCGATGCGGTAGGGCAGGTCGCTGCCCATTGGGAACAGGTCGATCAGCGCACCGCGCACGGCGAACTCGCCGTGCTCGTAGACCGTTTCCACGCAGCGGTAGCCGGCCCCTTCCAGGCGCAGGCGCATCTGCTCCACGTCCAGCTTCTGGCCCACGTCCAGCACCAGGCTCGAACCCAGCAGGAAGCGCCGAGGCGGCAGGCGGTGCAGGGCGGTGGTGATCGGCACCACCAGCACGCCGTGGTCCAGTTCCGGCAGGCGATAGAGGCTGGCCACCCGCTGGGAAATGATGTCCTGATGCGGGGAGAACAGATCGTAGGGCAGGGTTTCCCAGTCCGGGAAGTGCAGCACCGGCAGGTCCGGGGCGAAGAAGCCCAGTTCCTGCTCCAGGCGTTCGGCGCTCTGGCTGTCGGCGGTCAGCAACAGGGTGAAGCGTCGGGCAGCGCTCGCCGCTTCGGCGATGGCCAGGCCAAGGGCCGCACCGTTGAGGTTGCCCCACTGCTGCTTGCCGCTGGCGGTAGGGAGGGTCGGGAGACGCAGGACGGAGGCGGGCAAAAGGAGGCTCCGGTCGGAATTCGAACCGGGCGATTGTAACGATCCCGACCGCTGGATGTCAGTCTTGCGACGGCTGCAGATTGCCGGCGCTTGCGCGCGTCGTCATAATGTAGCCCCTTTTTTCATCCCCTACATGTGGAAGGTACTGCCCGTGACTCAGAAGCCCGACCAGTGTCTCGGTGAATGGATCGATCGTGAAGCCCTCGCGGAAGCGATGATTCCGCTGATCGGCCAGCTCTATCGCAATAACAATGTGGTCACCTCGATCTATGGTCGCGGCCTGATCAACCGTTCCGTGATCGACATCCTCAAAGCCCACCGTTTCGCCCGCCACCGCCTGGCCGACGAAACCGAACTGTCGGTCCACGACACCTTCCCGATCCTGAAGACCATGAGCGAGCTCAAGCTGGGCGCCGCTTCCGTCGACCTGGGCAAGATGGTCGCCAAGTTCAAGGCCGAGGGTGCCGGTCGCAGCCTCGAACAGTTCACCCAGGACGAACTGGCCGAACTGGTTGGCAAGCAGAACGGCGCTGCCCGTGAAGGCACCGACGTTGTCCTCTACGGCTTCGGTCGCATCGGTCGCCTGCTGGCACGCATCCTCATCGAGAAGACCGGTGGCGGCGACGGCCTGCGCCTGCGCGCCATCGTCGTGCGCAAGGGCGCCGAGAACGACCTGGTCAAGCGCGCCAGCCTGCTGCGTCGCGACTCCGTGCACGGTCCGTTCGACGGCACCATCGTCATCGACGAGGAGAACAACACCCTCACCGCCAACGGCAACCTGATCCAGGTGATCTACTCCAACGATCCCGCCTCGGTCGACTACACCGCTTATGGCATCAAGAACGCCCTGCTGGTGGATAACACCGGCAAATGGCGTGACGCCGAGGGTCTGAGCCAGCACCTGAAGTGCCCGGGCATCGACCGCGTGGTCCTCACTGCTCCCGGCAAGGGCGCGCTGAAGAACATCGTCCACGGTATCAACCACGGCGAGATCACTGCCGACGACAAGATCATCTCCGCTGCCTCCTGCACCACCAACGCCATCGTGCCGGTGCTCAAGGCGGTGAATGACAAGTTCGGCATCGCCAACGGCCACGTCGAGACCGTTCACTCGTACACCAACGACCAGAACCTGATCGACAACTTCCACAAGGGCAGCCGCCGTGGTCGCAGCGCCGCGCTGAACATGGTGATCACCGAGACCGGTGCCGCCACCGCAGCCGCCAAGGCCCTGCCGGTGCTGAAAGGCAAGCTGACCGGCAATGCCATCCGTGTGCCGACCCCGAACGTCTCCATGGCCATCCTCAACCTGAACCTGGAGAAGGCCACCACCCGCGACGAGATCAACGAGTACCTGCGCCAGATGGCCATGCACTCCGACCTGCACAAGCAGATCGACTACGTCTCCTCCCAGGAAGTGGTGTCCACCGACTTCGTCGGCTCCCGCCACGCTGGCGTGGTGGATGCCGAAGCCACCATCTGCAACGACAACCGTGTCGTCCTCTACGTCTGGTACGACAACGAGTTCGGCTACAGCTGCCAGGTGGTCCGCGTGATGGAAGACATGGCTGGGGTTAACCCGCCGGCCTTCCCGCGTTAAGTCGCTGGTCCGTGAAAACGGGAGCTCTCGGGCTCCCGTTTTTCATTTTTCCGGCTGTAATCGCTAGACCCTTCCCCTCTTTTCGGAACTCCTGATGGACGGACAACAGCAGCACGCCGGCTCGCTAAAGCGCGGGCTGGAAAACCGCCATATCCAGTTGATCGCCCTGGGTGGCGCCATCGGCACCGGCCTGTTCCTCGGCTCTGCCGGGGTGCTCAAGTCCGCCGGGCCGTCGATGATCCTCGGCTACGCCATCGCCGGCTTCATCGCTTTCCTGATCATGCGCCAGCTCGGCGAGATGATCGTCGAGGAGCCCGTGGCCGGCTCCTTCAGCCACTTCGCCCACAAGTACTGGGGCGGCTATGCGGGCTTCCTGGCCGGCTGGAACTACTGGGTGCTCTATGTGCTGGTGGGCATGGCCGAGTTGACCGCCGTGGGCAAGTACATCCAGTTCTGGTGGCCCGACGTGCCCACCTGGGCGACGGCGGCAGCCTTCTTCGTGCTGATCAACCTGATCAACCTGGCCAACGTCCGGGTCTTCGGCGAGACCGAGTTCTGGTTCGCCCTGGTCAAGGTGGTGGCGATCATCGGCATGATCATCCTCGGCCTCTACCTGCTGGTCTCCGGTACCGGCGGCGAGCAGGCCGCAGTGAGCAACCTCTGGAGTCACGGCGGGTTCTTCCCCAACGGCCTGGAAGGGCTGGTGATGGTCCTGGCGATCATCATGTTCTCCTTCGGTGGGCTGGAGCTGGTGGGCATCACCGCCGCCGAGGCCAGCGAGCCGAAGAAGGTGATCCCGAAGGCGATCAACCAGGTCATCTACCGCATCCTGATCTTCTACATCGGTGCCCTCAGCGTACTGCTGATGCTCTACCCCTGGGACAAGCTGCTGGAAACGCTCAACGCCGCCGGCGACCCCTACAGCAGCAGCCCGTTCGTGCAGATCTTCTCGCTGATCGGCAGCGACACCGCCGCCCACCTGCTGAACTTCGTGGTGCTGACTGCCGCGCTGTCGGTTTACAACAGCGGCGTGTACTGCAACAGCCGCATGCTCTACGGCCTGGCCGAGCAGGGTGATGCGCCGAAGGCACTGCTCAAGGTCAACCGCCGTGGCGTGCCGGTGCTGGCCATTGGCGTGTCTGCGCTGATCACTCTGCTGTGCGTGCTGGTGAACTACCTGGCGCCCAAGCAGGCCCTGGAGCTGTTGATGGCGCTGGTGGTGGCGGCCCTGGTGATCAACTGGGCGATGATCAGTCTGTCGCACCTGATGTTCCGCAAGTCGTTGCAGCGCCAGGGCATCGAGCCCTTCTTCAAATCGCTCTGGTACCCCTTCAGCAACTACCTGTGCCTGGCCTTCGTGATGTTGATCCTGGGCGTGATGCTGATGATCCCGGGCATCAACGTCTCGGTCTATGCCATTCCGTTCTGGCTTGGATTTATTGCGATTTGTTACTGGGTCAGGCGCACCACCGGGGCGCGCCGGTAGAACCTGAAACGGGGGCCTCGGCCCCCGTTTTTCATGGTGTGGCGGGCTATGACCGTTCGTCCGCTGGCTGACTTCCGGTTGCCCGAATAGCTCTAACAGTCGGAAATTTAGGGACTTTCAGTGGCCGCTTGGGAAGTCGCCTCTTTATAATGCGCGGTTCTCGTCCCGGGGCCCTGCCGCGTGCTGCGATTTCAGCCCAGCGCCTGCCTGGCGTTTGGCGGCTACTGTTCCACACCGGGACGAAACCCTTCTCAAGGTTCAGGCGAGAAACATGACAAGAATCAGACGGGGGTTGGACCTGCCCATCGCAGGCCAACCTGAGCAGCGCATCGAGGCTGCGCGAGCCGTGCGTAGCGTGGCCGTGATCGGCTTCGACTATCACGGCATGAAGCCCACCATGCAGGTGCAGGTCGGCGACCGGGTGAAGCTGGGCCAGGTCCTCTTCACCGACAAGAAGAGCCCCGGCGTAGCGTTCACCGCCCCGGCCGCGGGTGTGGTATCGGCCATCCACCGTGGCGAGCAGCGCGTGCTGCAGTCGGTGGTGATCGATGTGGACGGCGACGACGAAGTCGTCTTCGATACCTGCCCGGACAGCGCCCTGGATGCCCTCGAACCCCAGGCCGTGCGGGACAACCTGCAGCGTTCGGGGCTGTGGGCTGCGCTGCGCACGCGCCCGTTCAGCCGGGTGCCGGCTGTCGATGCCGTTCCCAGCTCGATCTTCGTGACCGCCCTCGATACCCACCCGCTGGCCGCTGATCCGCAACCGATCATCGCTGCCCATGCCGAAGACTTCGAGCGTGGCCTCAAGGTGCTGGCACGCCTGGGTCAGGTGTTCCTGTGCAAAGCAGACGGGGTCAGCCTGCCGGGCGAACAGGTTGCCGGCGTGCGCGCCGAGGCTTTCTCCGGCCCGCATCCGGCGGGTCTTCCGGGCACCCACATCCATTTCCTCGACCCGGTCAGCGCCACCAAGAGCGTCTGGCACATCGGTTATCAGGACGTGATCGCCGTCGGCAAGCTGTTCGCCACCGGCCGCCTGTGGGTCGAGCGTGTCGTGGCCCTGGCCGGCCCGGTGGTGGAGAAGCCGCGCCTGCTGGCCACCCGCCTGGGCGCCAGTCTTGACGAACTGACCGCCGGCGAACTCAAGCCCGGCGTCAATCGCGTGGTGTCCGGCTCCCTGTTGGGCGGTCGCACCTCCCGCGGCGCCTGCGCCTACCTGGGGCGCTACCACCTGCAGGTGTCCTGCCTCGCCGAAGGCCACGACCGCGAGCTGATGCACTACCTGCGCGCCGGCGTGAACAAGCACTCGGTGCTGAACATCTTCGTTTCCAAGCTGATGGCCGCCCGCCGGTTCGCCTTCAGCACCACCACCAACGGCAGTCCGCGCGCCATGGTGCCGGTGGGCAACTACGAGGCGGTGATGCCGCTGGACATCCTGCCCACCCAGTTGCTGCGCTACCTCATCGTCGGCGACACCGAGATGGCCCAGAAACTGGGCTGCCTGGAGCTGGACGAAGAAGACCTGGCGCTGTGCAGCTACGTGTGCGCCGGCAAGTACGAATACGGCCCCATCCTGCGGGACAACCTCAACCGCATCGAGAAGGAGGGCTGACATGGGCCTGCGCAAATTCCTCGACCGGATCGAGCACAACTTCGAGCAAGGCGGCCGCTTCGAGAAGTGGTACGCCCTGTACGAAGCGATCGACACCTTCTTCTACCGGCCGGCCAGTGTCACCCGGACCACGGCCCATGTGCGCGATGGCATCGACCTCAAGCGCATGATGATCACCGTGTGGCTCTGTACCTTCCCCGCGATGTTCTTCGGTATGTGGAACGTCGGCTACCAGGCCAACTTGGTGTTCGCCCAGAGCCCTGACCTGCTGGCCGCCCAGGATGGCTGGCGCTTCGCGCTGATCGGCAGCCTGGCCGGCTTCGACCCCAACAGCCTGTGGGACAACATCATCCAGGGCGCCGCCTGGTTCCTGCCCATCTACGCCGTGACCTTTATCGTCGGCGGCTTCTGGGAAGTGCTGTTCGCCGCCATCCGCCGCCATGAAGTGAACGAAGGCTTCTTCGTCACCTCCGTGCTCTTTGCCCTGACCCTGCCGCCGAGCATCCCGCTGTGGCAGGTGGCCCTGGGCATCAGCTTCGGCGTGGTGCTGGGCAAGGAAGTGTTCGGCGGTACCGGCAAGAACTTCCTCAACCCCGCCCTGGTGGGCCGTGCCTTCCTGTTCTTCGCCTACCCGGCGCAGCTCTCCGGCGACAGCGTGTGGACGGCGGTGGACGGCTTCGCCGGCGCCACGTCCCTGAGCCTGGGCGCTGCCGGTGGCGTGGAGAACATCATCGGTCACGGCATCACCTGGATGGACGCCTTCCTCGGCACCATCCACGGCTCCATCGGCGAGACCAGTACCCTGGCCATCTTCATCGGCGGCGGTGTGCTGCTGCTGACCCGCATCGCCGCCTGGCGCATCGTCGTCGGTGTGCTGCTGGGCATGATCGCCACCAGCACGTTGTTCAACGCCATCGGTTCCGACACCAACCCGATGTTCGCCATGCCCTGGTACTGGCACCTGGTCCTCGGCGGCTTCGCCTTCGGCATGATGTTCATGGCCACCGACCCGGTGTCCGCCTCCATGACCAACACCGGCAAATGGCTGTTCGGCGCACTGATCGGCCTGATGGTGGTGCTGATCCGCGTGGTCAACCCCGCCTTCCCCGAAGGCATGATGCTGGCGATCCTCTTCGCCAACCTCTGTGCACCGCTGATCGACCACTTCGTCGTCCAGGCCAACATCAAGCGGAGGCTGGCACGCCATGGCTAACCAGAAGGAATCCACGATCCGTACCTTGCTGGTGGCCCTGGTGGTCTGCCTGGTGTGCTCCATCTTCGTCGCCGGCGGGGCGGTGGCCCTCAAGCCGGTGCAGGTGGAGAACCGCGAGCTGGACAAGCAGCGCAGCATCCTCTCCATCGCTGGCCTCGGCCAGCCGGGCATGTCCGCCAGCGAAGTGAAGGCGCTCTATGCCGAGCGCATCACCGCCAAGGTGGTGGACCTCTCCAGCGGTGAGTACAGCGACGCCATCCAGGCCGCCGGCTTCGACCCGCTGAAGGCCGCCAAGGACCCGAAGCTCTCCGACGCCCTGCCGGGTGACCAGGACATCGCCTCCATCAAGCGCCGCGAGCGCTTCACCACCGTCTACCTGGTGGAGAAGGACGGCCAGTTGGACACCCTGATCCTGCCGGTGCGTGGCTACGGCCTGTGGTCGACCCTGTATGGCTTCCTCGCCCTCAAGGGTGATCTCAATACCGTGGTCGGCCTCGGCTTCTACCAGCACGGCGAGACGCCCGGCCTCGGCGGCGAGGTGGACAACCCGAAATGGAAGGCGCTGTGGAACGGCAAGAGCCTGTTCGATGAGCAGGGCCAACTGGCCATCCAGATCATCAAGGGCAGTGTCGAGCCCGGTTCGCCCAGCGCCAGCCACCAGGTCGACGGCCTGGCCGGTGCCACGCTGACCAGCAAGGGCGTCAACAACCTGCTGCATTTCTGGCTCGGCAAGAACGGCTTCGGCCCCTTCCTGGCCAAGCTCAACGACGGGGAGGCATGAACATGGCGCAACCCACGATCCGCTCGGTCCTGCTGGACCCGATCCTGCACAACAACCCCATCGGCCTGCAGATCCTCGGCATCTGCTCGGCCCTGGCGGTCACCTCCAACCTGAAGACCGCGCTGGTGATGTCCATCGCCCTGACGCTGGTGACCGGCTTCTCCAACCTGTTCATCTCGATGATCCGCAGCCAGATCCCCAGCTCGATCCGCATGATCGTGCAGATGGTGATCATCGCCTCGCTGGTGATCGTGGTCGACCAGGTGCTCAAGGCCTATGCCTTCAGCCTGTCCAAGCAGCTCTCGGTGTTCGTCGGCCTGATCATCACCAACTGCATCGTGATGGGCCGCGCCGAGGCCTTCGCCATGGCCAACCCGCCGCTGCTGTCGTTCTTCGACGGCATCGGCAACGGCCTCGGCTACAGCGCCATGCTCATCGCCCTTGGTGTGATCCGCGAGCTGTTCGGCTCCGGCAAGCTGCTGGGCTACGAGATCCTCCCGGTGATCAACGACGGCGGCTGGTACCAGCCCAACGGCATGCTGCTGCTGCCGCCCTCGGCCTTCTTCCTCATCGGCCTGATCATCTGGGCCCTGCGCAGCTGGAAGACCGAGCAGAAGGAAGCCCCGTCCTTCAAGATCGCGCCCCAGGTATCCAACAAGGAGGCCTACTGATGGAGCACTACATCAGCCTGTTCGTGAAGGCGGTGTTCGTCGAGAACATGGCCCTGGCCTTCTTCCTCGGCATGTGCACCTTCATCGCCATTTCCAAGAAGGTGGAAACCGCCATCGGCCTCGGCATCGCCGTGATCGTGGTGCAGGCCATCACCGTGCCGGCCAACAACCTGCTCTACACCCTCCTGCTCAAGGACGGGGCGCTGGCCTGGGCCGGCCTGCCGGACGTGGACCTGTCGTTCCTCGGCCTGCTCAGCTACATCGGGGTCATCGCCGCCATCGTGCAGATCCTCGAGATGCTGCTCGACAAGTACGTGCCCTCGCTCTACAACGCCCTCGGCGTGTTCCTGCCGCTGATCACGGTGAACTGCGCCATCATGGCCGGCTCGCTGTTCATGGTGGAGCGCGACTACAACCTGAGCGAGAGCGTGGTCTACGGCGTCGGTTCCGGCTTCTCCTGGGCCCTGGCCATTGCGCTGCTCGCCGGCATCCGCGAGAAGCTCAAGTACAGCGATGTACCCGAGGGCCTGCAGGGCCTGGGCATCACCTTCATCACCATCGGCCTGATGTCGCTGGGCTTCATGTCCTTTTCGGGCGTCCAGTTGTAAGGAGACGACATGCCGAGTTTCGAAATCTTCCTCGCCATTGGCATGTTCACCGCCATCGTCCTCGCGCTGGTGGTGGTCATCCTCGCCGCCCGCGCCAAGCTGGTTTCCAGCGGCGACGTGAACATCGTGATCAACCGTGAACGCACCATCACCGTCCCGGCCGGCGGCAAGCTGCTGCAGACCCTGGCGGCGCAGAACATCTTCCTCTCCTCGGCCTGCGGCGGCGGCGGTACCTGCGCCCAGTGCAAGTGCGTGGTGGAGAGCGGTGGCGGCGAGATGCTGCCCACCGAGGAGTCCCACTTCACCCGCCGCCAGGCGAAGGAAGGCTGGCGCCTGTCCTGCCAGACTCCGGTGAAGCAGGATATGCACATCGAAGTACCCGAAGAGGTCTTCGGGGTGAAGAAGTGGGAATGCACGGTGGAGTCCAACCCCAACGTCGCCACCTTCATCAAGGAGCTGACCCTGCGCCTGCCGGAAGGGGAGAGCGTGGATTTCCGCGCCGGTGGCTACGTCCAGTTGGAATGCCCGCCCCACGTGGTCAATTACAAGGACTTCGACATCCAGCCCGAGTACCGCGCCGACTGGGACAAGTTCAACCTCTGGAAGTACGTTTCCAAGGTCGACGAGACCGTCATCCGCGCCTACTCCATGGCCAACTACCCGGACGAGAAGGGCATCGTGAAGTTCAACATCCGCGTGGCCTCGCCGCCGCCGGGCAAGGACGAGATCCCTCCGGGCAAGATGTCCTCCTGGGTGTTCAACCTCAAGCCGGGCGACAAGGTCACCGTGTACGGCCCCTTCGGCGAGTTCTTCGCCAAGGAGACCCAGGCCGAGATGGTCTTCATCGGTGGCGGTGCGGGTATGGCGCCCATGCGCTCGCACATCTTCGACCAGCTCAAGCGCCTGGGCTCCCAGCGCAAGATCAGCTTCTGGTATGGCGCGCGCTCCCTGCGTGAAGCCTTCTACACCGAGGAGTACGACCAGTTGGCCGCCGAGAACCCCAACTTCCAGTGGCACCTGGCGCTGTCCGACCCGCAGCCCGAGGACAACTGGACCGGCTACACCGGTTTCATCCACAACGTGCTGTTCGAGAACTACCTCAAGGACCATCCGGCCCCCGAGGACTGCGAGTTCTACATGTGCGGCCCGCCGATGATGAACGCGGCAGTGATCAAGATGTTGTTGGACCTGGGCGTCGAGCGCGAGAACATCCTGCTGGACGACTTCGGTGGTTAAACCTTTTGTATTGCTGCTTTCGGCCAGCTTCCTGCTGGCCGGTTGCGGCGACTCCCTGGAACAGTTCGGCGGCCCGACCATGGGCAGCAGCTACTCGGTGAAGTACGTGCGCAACGCGTCCGGGCCCTCCGTGGAGCAGGCGCGGGGCGAAGTGGAGGGCATCCTTGCCGAGATCGACCGGCATATGTCCACCTACCGCGCCGACTCCGACGTGGAGCGCTTCAACGCCCTGCCGGCAGGCCGCTGCATGGTCCTGCCGGCGCCCATGCTGGAACTGGTGGCCTTTGGCGACAGCCTGTCCGCACAAAGTGACGGCGCTTTCGACATGACCCTGGAGCCGCTGCTCAACCTCTGGGGCTTCGGCCCGCAGTCACGAGGCGACCAGGTGCCCAGCGCCGAGGCCATCGCCACGGCCCGGGCCGATGTCGGTCACCAGCACCTCAAGCGCCAGGGCAACGAGCTGTGCAAGGACGCCGCCGTGCAACTGGATTTCAACGCCATCGCCGCCGGCTACGCCGTGGACCGTGTCACCGCTCGGCTGGGCGAGCTGGGCGTGACCAGCTCCCTGGTGGAGATCACCGGGGAAATGAAGGCCGTCGGCCGCAAGCCCGACGGCAGCCCCTGGCGCGTGGCCATCGAAGCACCGCGCGACGACCGCCAGGTGGCGCAGAAGATTGTTGCATTGCAGGACATGGGCATTTCCACCTCAGGCGACTATCGAAACTACTTCGAGCGGGGTGGTCAGCGGTATTCTCACACCCTCGATCCCACGAGCGCTGCACCGATCACCCACCACCTGGCAGCAGTCACGGTCATCGACCCGTCGGCGCTGAGGGCTGACGGACTGTCTACGCTGTTGATGGTGCTCGGCCCCGAGGCCGGCCTGGCGTTTGCCGACCGCCACGACATCGCCGCGTTCTTCGTAACCCGTGAAGGCACGGGCTTCACCACCCGCGGCAGTCGCCGCTTCGAGCAACTGTTCCCCACGGAGGCGCACTGAACATGACTTGGCTACTGGTCTTCCTGATCATGCTGCTGGTGGTGCTGGGCATGGCCGTTGGCGTGATCATGGGGCGCAAGCCCATCGCCGGTTCCTGCGGTGGCATCGCCAACCTGGGAATCGAGAAGGAATGCTCGATCTGTGGTGGCAATCGCGAAAAGTGCGAGGAGGTCAATCGCACTGGCGATGTAGTGGATGCGGAACTCGCCTACGACGCGACCAAGCGCTAATGTGCAGCGCCATGCAGTGTGACTAAGCTGCGCGCCGAATTCGAATTGCCACGGCCGCTGGTGCCGTGGCCCCGCCGGGGGCGCTGACGACCCTCGGTCCGTGTATGAGGAGTAAGCATGGCTGTCTACAACTACGACGTAGTGGTGCTGGGTTCCGGCCCGGCGGGTGAGGGTGCGGCAATGAACGCCGCCAAGGCGGGCCGCAAGGTCGCCGTGGTGGACAGCCGCCGCGAAGTCGGCGGCAACTGCACCCATCTGGGCACCATCCCTTCCAAGGCCCTGCGTCACTCCGTCCGACAGATCATGCAGTTCAACACCAACCCGATGTTCCGCCAGATTGGCGAGCCGCGTTGGTTCTCCTTCCCCGACGTGCTCAAGAGCGCCGAGAAGGTCATCGCCAAGCAGGTGGCCTCGCGCACCGGCTACTACGCCCGCAACCGCATCGACACCTTCTTCGGCACCGGCAGCTTCCATGACGAGCAGACCATCGAAGTGGTGTGCCTGAACGGCGTGGTGGAGCGCCTGGTGGCCAAGCAGATCATCGTCGCCACCGGTTCACGCCCCTACCGCCCTGCCGACGTCGACTTCACCCACCCGCGCATCTACGACAGCGACACCATCCTCGGCCTGACCCACACCCCGCGCCGGATCATCATCTACGGAGCCGGGGTGATCGGTAGCGAATACGCCTCGATCTTCAGTGGCCTGGGCGTGCTGGTGGACCTGATCGACAACCGCGACCAACTGCTCAGCTTCCTCGACGACGAAATCTCCGATGCCCTCAGCTACCACCTGCGCAACAACAACGTGCTCATCCGCCACAACGAGGAGTACGAACGCATCGAAGGGGTGGACAACGGCGTGGTCCTGCACCTGAAGTCCGGCAAGAAGATCAAGGCCGACTGCCTGCTGTGGTGCAACGGCCGTACCGGCAATACCGACCGCCTGGGTCTGGAGAACATCGGCATCAAGGTCAACAGCCGTGGCCAGATCAGCGTCGACGAACACTACCGCACCGAGGTCAGCAACGTCTTCGCCGCCGGTGACGTGATCGGCTGGCCTAGCCTGGCCAGCGCTGCCGCCGACCAGGGCCGCTCCGCTGCCGGGAGCGCTGTGGAGAACGATAGCTGGCGCTTCGTCGATGACGTGCCCACCGGCATCTACACCATCCCCGAGATCAGCTCCATCGGTAAGAACGAGAAGGAACTGACCCAGGCCAAGATCCCCTACGAAGTCGGCAAGGCCTTCTTCAAGGGCATGGCCCGTGCGCAGATCGCCGTGGAACCGGTGGGGATGCTGAAGATCCTGTTCCACCGCGAGACCCTGGAAGTGCTCGGCGTGCATTGCTTCGGCTACCAGGCTTCGGAGATCGTCCACATCGGCCAGGCGATCATGAACCAGAAGGGTGAAGCGAATACCATCAAGTACTTCATCAACACCACCTTCAACTACCCGACCATGGCGGAAGCCTATCGGGTGGCGGCGTTCGACGGCCTCAACCGGCTTTTTTGAGCGGCACCGGCCGGGCGCCTGAACCGGCCGGGGAGGACCCTCTCGGGGAGCCGGCCAACTGGCATTGGCCTAATCGCGAGAGCTTCTGATCAGGCAGCGCCCATGAAAAAAACCGGCCCAACTGGCCGGTTTTTTCGTGTCTGCTGTCAACCGTAGGGTGGGCTTCAGCCCACCGCCTGCCCAAGCCGTACGTAGCCGGGCTTCAGCCCGGGAACAACGAGGCTTCATCGTGGCAACGTGCTCACCGCCACGCCAGGGAAGTCGGTGATGATGCTGTCTACGCCGAAGTCGGCGAGGCGCCGCATCAGGGCCGGCTCGTTCACCGTCCACACCGATACGTGCAGCCCCTGCTTCTGAGCCCGCAGCATGCGCTCCGGTGTGCACAGGGTCCAGTTCAGCGCCAGCAGGCTGCAGCCGTGATGGGCAGCGACCTTCAGCGGATCGAGCCAGGCGTATTCCGCAACCAGCCCGCGGGACAGCTTCGGCGTCAGCCTGTTCAGCGCGCGCAGCACCTCGCGGGAGCTGGAGGTGACCGTCACCTTGTCCATCAACCCGTAGTGCTCGGCCAATTCCTGGATCGCCAGCACGGTACGCGCGGCGCGCACGCGGGAGGCGCTCTTCACCTCCAGTTGCCAATGCTCGAAGTCGCAGTGCTCGAACAGCTCGGACAGGCGCGGGATGGGGCAGGGGCTGACCCAGCCCGGGCCACCTTGGCGCGCGTCGTACTTCACCAGTTCATCGGCATCGTGCTCCACCACCTTGCCGCGGCGGCCTGTGGTGCGCTTGAGGGTCGGGTCATGGATCACCATCAGCTCGCCGTCGCGGGACAGATGCAGGTCCAGCTCGCAACGCTTGACGCCGTGGGACAGGCATTGCTGAAAGCTGGCCAGGGTGTTTTCCGGGCATTCGCCCTTGGCGCCGCGATGGCCGTAGATCAGGGTCACTGGGAAACCTCGGGGTTGCGGGGTTGGTGGTGGCGAACGCTGTCGATCACGCGGCCGCTCTCGAAATAGACGGAGAACTCACGGTAGTCCCAGCGGGCGATCGGCGGCTTGCCGACAGCCGGGTGTTCCTCGTCCGGGAGGCCGAAGCGCTCCAGCACGGCGCGTTGCGACTCACCGCGCGCAGGCAGCGGGGTACCGCTGTCGCCTTGCTGGCCCAGCGGAATTTCCAGGGTGTCGGCGAGGGCGGGGAGGGGCAGGGCGAGGCAGAGCAGAAGCAGCAGACGCAACATGGATTCATCCTGAAGACGGGCGTTGGCGGGCCAGGCGACGGACCTGAGCCTGTTTCTGCAGGATATGCCGGGCCAGCAACTGGCGCTGTGCGTCAGTCAGCGCTTCGAATTCGGTGCCCAGCTCGTACTGGCCGTCCTCGCGCGGCTTGCAGTGGATCACCACCGCGCGCAGCAGCAGGCCAAGCGCCTGGGGCATCAGCACCATCTTGATCGCCAGGTGGGCGCCTTCTGCGAACGCCTGCGCCGTGACGAAACCCACGCCGCCTTCGGAGAGCGTCACCTGCCGGGGCGGGCCGATGTCGCGCATCAGGCTCTGGGCCACTGCCTGGCCCAACAGGTCGATGCGCTTGTTCATCACCTTCAGGTAGTTGGCCAGGGTGCGGTCACGCTCGGCGATGTGGCGCAACAGGTGCTGGGACTCGAAGTCCATCAGGTGCAGGTCGCTGAGCAGGTTGAACAGCGGGGAAGGGTCCTGGAGGGCTTCCCCAGCCTGCGCCTGGGCACTGGAAAGCGGCGTGAATTCCAGTGCGATCGTGTCTTCGATGCGGTAGTATTCGCGGCGATCATCCGCGTCTCGTGTCGACATGGCGAACCCATGGCAGCAGTGGTGGTCAGAGTGTAAACGCTGCTTGCCAAGCCCCGCCACAAGGACGTTTCCTTCTTCGCCCGCGAACGACTTTCCCTATGTTCAGACCGCTGCCCCTGTTTATCGGCGCACGCTACACACGCGCCAGACGTCGCAGTTACTTCGTTTCATTCATCTCGCTGACGTCCATGATCGGCCTCGCCCTCGGCGTGCTGGTGATGATCCTCGTGCTGTCCGTGATGAACGGCTTCGACCGGGAGATGCGCGAGCGCGTGTTGGGCATGGTGCCCCACGCCACCCTCGAATCCGCCGTGCCGATCAACGACTGGCAGACCCTCGCCGAGCAGGTCCGGCAACAGCCGGGCGTGGCCGCCGTGGCGCCCTACATCCAGATGCAGGGCCTGCTGACCAGCAATGGCCAGGTGCAGAAGGTGCTGGTGAATGCGGTGGAGCCCGACCTCGAAGGTGCCGTGTCGATCATCGGTAACTTCATGCAGCAGGGCAGTATCCAGGACCTGCGCCCGGGCGAGTTCGGCATCGTCATCGGCGACCGTGCCGCCGCCAAGCTGGGGGTGAAGATGGGCGACAAGGTCACCATCGTCCTCCCCGAAGTCTCGGTGACGCCGGCCGGGGTCTTCCCGCGCATGAAGCGCTTCACCGTGGTCGGCCTGTTCCATGTCGGCGCCGGTGAGCTGGATGGCTTCCTGGCGCTGACCAACCTGCAGGACACCGCCCGCCTGCACCGCTGGAAACCCGAGCAGGTGCAGGGGCTGCGGCTCAAGCTGGACGACCTGTTCCAGGCCCCGCAGATCGCCTGGCAGATCGCCGGGCAGCTCAAGGGCGAGGACTTCTACGCCCGCGACTGGACCCGCACCCACGGCAACCTCTACCAGGCCATCGGCATGGAGAAGACCATGATCGGCCTGTTGCTGTTGCTGATCGTCGCCGTGGCCGCCTTCAACATCATCTCCACCCTGGTGATGGTGGTGACCGACAAGAAGGGCGACATCGCCATCCTCCGCACCCTCGGCGCCACGCCGGGGCAGATCATGGGCATCTTCATGGTCCAGGGCACGGTGATCGGCGTGGTCGGCACCGCCATCGGCTGCGTACTGGGCGTGCTCGCCGCCCTCAACATCAGCGCCGCCATCGACGGCCTGGAGCAGCTGATCGGCCACAAATTCCTCAGCGCCGAGGTGTACTTCATCGACTACCTGCCCTCCCAGCTCAAGCTGGAGGACGTGGTCCTGGTCTGCGGCGCTGCTCTGATCCTGAGTTTCTTCGCCACCC
Organism: Pseudomonas sp. 1D4; assembly: GCF_001728925.1. Taxonomy (NCBI): domain Bacteria; kingdom Pseudomonadati; phylum Pseudomonadota; class Gammaproteobacteria; order Pseudomonadales; family Pseudomonadaceae; genus Pseudomonas; species Pseudomonas sp. 1D4. The sequence continues at coordinate 38,175 of NZ_LXJQ01000017.1, read as the reverse complement.
TTTACCCGGCCTGGCGTGCCTCCCGCACCCAGCCTGCTGAGGCGCTTCGTTATGAGTGACGTGAAAGACCGCGCGGTGCTGAGCTGCCGCAACATCGCCAAGAGCTACGAGGAAGGCCCGCAGTCCGTGCAGGTGCTCAGCGGCGTCGAACTGGAGCTGAACCCTGGCGAGCGCGTGGCCATCATCGGCAGCTCCGGCTCCGGCAAGAGCACCCTGCTGAACATGCTCGGCGGCCTCGACGTGCCCACCACCGGCAGCGTCTGGCTGGCCGGCGAAGAGCTCTCCGCCCTCAACGAACGCGCCCGTGGCCTGCTGCGCAACCGCGCCCTCGGCTTCGTCTACCAGTTCCACCACCTGCTGCCGGAGTTCACCGCCCTGGAGAACGTCTGCATGCCGCTGCTGATCGGCCGCACGCCGATCGCCGAGGCCCGCCAGCGCGCCACCGCGCTGCTGGAGCGCGTCGGCCTCGGCCATCGCCTGACGCACAAGCCGGCGGAGCTCTCCGGTGGCGAGCGCCAGCGCGTCGCCATCGCCCGGGCCCTGGTCAACAACCCGGCGCTGGTGCTGCTCGACGAGCCCACCGGCAACCTCGACCAGCACACCGCCCAGGGCATCCAGGAACTGATGCTGGAACTGAGCCAGTCGTCGCGCACCGCCTTCCTGGTGGTCACCCACGACCCGCAACTGGCCCGGCAGATGGACCGCGTACTGCGCCTGGAAGACGGCCGGCTGGTGGCTGCCTGACATGTTCAGACCGCTCGCCGTCTTCGTCGGGGCGCGCTACGTGCGCGCCAAGCGACGCAATCACTTCATCTCCTTCATCTCCCTGACCTCGATGATCGGGCTGGCGCTGGGTGTGCTGGCGATGATCGTGGTGCTCTCGGTGATGAACGGGTTCCAGAAGGAAATGAGCTCGCGCATCCTCGGCATGGTGCCTCACGCCACCCTCTCCGGGCCCGGGCCGCTGGCCGACTGGCGCCAGGTGGCCGAAGCCACCTCGCGCAACCGCAGCGTCACCGGCGTGGCGCCGTTCGCCGAGCTGGAGGGCATGCTCTCCTTCAAGGGGCTTATGCAGCCGGTGCAGATCAACGGCATCGACCCGGCGGAAGAACCCAAGGTCTCCATCATCGGCCAGCACATGGTGCAGGGCTCGCTGCGGGACCTGCGTCCCGGTGAATCCGGCATCGTCATCGGCGAGATCACCGCACGGCGCTTCCGCCTCTCGGTGGGCGACAAGCTGACCCTCATCGTCCCCGAGCTGAGCAGCGCTCCGGGCGGCATCACCCCGCGCATGCAGCGCTTCAATGTGGTGGGCGTGTTCAAGGTCGGCGCCGAACTGGACAGCACCCTGGCGCTGATCAACGTCGCCGACGCCTCCGACGTGCTGCGCCTGCCGGAAGGTACCGTGCAGCGGGTGCGCATCGCCCTCAAGGACCTGTACCAGGCGCCCCAGGTGTCCGCCGAGATCGTCCGGCAACTGGGCGCGGGCTATCGGGCCGACGACTGGACCCACACCCAGGGCAGCCTGTTCAGCGCGATGAAGATGGAAAAGACCATGATCGGCCTGCTGCTGATGCTGATCGTCGCTGTGGCCGCCTTCAACATCATCGCCACGCTGATCATGGTGGTCGCCGACAAGCGCGCCGACATCGCCATCCTCCGCACCCTGGGCGCCACGCCGCGGCAGATCATGGCCGTGTTCATGGTCCAGGGTAGCGTCATCGGCAGCGTCGGCACCCTGATCGGCACCCTGCTCGGCGTGATCACGGCGCTCAATGTCAGCACCTGGATCGCCGCCCTGGAGCGTGCCACCGGGTTGCACATCTTCAGTTCCGACGTGTACTTCGTGGCCTACCTGCCGTCCGACCTGCAGGTGGGCGATGTGGTGATGGTCTGTGGGGCGGCCTTGCTGATGAGCTTCCTCGCCACCCTCTACCCGGCCTGGCGTGCCGCCCAGACCCACCCGGCCGAGGCCCTGCGCTACGAGTGATTCCCGCCCGGGTGTTGCAGACGAAAAAACGCCGCAGTGATGCGGCGTTTTCGTTTCCCGGTGTCAGGCGCCCTTGCGCTCACGGCGGCGACGCTGCCGCGAGCGCCAACTGCGGGCGACCCACCAGCGCCAGTAGAACATCGTCAGCAGGTAGCCCAGCGCACCCAGCACTGCCCCGCAGATCAGCGAGCCCAGGAGGAAGGGCTGCCACAGCGTGGACAGCTCCTCGGTGATCCACGCCCAGGTCAGCGAGTCCGGCAGCGTGCGCGGCGCCACCCCCATCAGCCAGGCGCCCATCTTGTAGGTGCAATAGAAGATCGGCGGCATGGTGATAGGGTTCGTCAGCCACACCAGCCCCACCGAGATAGGCATGTTGGCCCTGACCAGCACCGCCAGACCGGCGGCCAGCAGCATCTGCATGGGGATCGGCACGAACGCCGCGAACAGCCCCATGGCCATGGCCCGCGAGACGGAATGGCGATTGAGGTGCCAGAGGTTGGGGTCGTGCAGCAGTGTGCCGAGGAAGCGCAGGGATTTGTGTTCCCTGATCGTGTCCGGGTTGGGCATGTAGCGTTTGAAGAGGTGGCGCGGCATCGGCGGTCTCGGCGGGCGTAAGCGCCCGTCATTATGCATAGGGATTCATGACACCGCCGGGACACTTTGTGTCGATAAATGAACGAACCCGAGGCACCCGCTCAACTGCGTGCCTCGGGTTCGCATCGTCTCCAGGGAGGGCAGGGGATGCGAGGACTTTGGCTGGCCCTGGCCGGCGGGCTGCTGGCGCTGCGCTTTCTGCCGGTGCTGCCGCCCGGCTGGGTGTTGCTGGCGCTGGTGGGGATCGGCACGTTACTGCTGCCCTGGCGGACGCGAGCACTGGGCGTTGCCCTGATCGGCTTCGCCTGGGCCTGCCACTGCGCCCAGGTCGCCCTCGACGACCGGCTCGACCCGGCGCTGGACGGTACTACCCGCTGGCTGCAGGGGCAGGTGGTCGGCCTGCCGCAACAGGAGGGCGGCGTGGTGCGCTTCGAACTGGTTCCCACCATCAACGAAGGGCTGCGCCTGCCCGGGCGGCTGCGGGTGTCCTGGTACGGCGGGCCGGAGGTCCGCAGCGGCGAGACCTGGCGCTTGGCCGTCACCCTCCGGCGCCCGCGTGGCCTGGTGAATCCCCACACCTTCGACTACGAGGCCTGGCTGCTGGCCCGGCATATCGGCGGCACCGGGACGGTGAAGGCGGGCGAACGGCTCATGGCGGCCGAAGGGCCTGGCGCCTGGCGTGACGACCTGCGCCAGGCCATCCACCAGGCCGAGGCGCGGGGCCGCAACGGCACCATCGCCGCACTGGTCCTCGGCGACGGCTCCGGCCTCAGCAGCCGCGACTGGCGCCACCTGCAGGACACCGGCACGGTCCACCTGATGGTCATCTCCGGGCAGCACATCTCCCTGCTGGCGCTGCTGCTGTACGGCGCCGTCGCCGCCCTGGCCCGGCTCGGGCTCTGGCCGTCGCGCCTGCCCTGGCTGCCCTGTGCCTGTACGCTGGCCCTGGCCGGTGCCCTCGGCTATGGGGCGCTCGCCGGGTTCGACGTACCGGTACAGCGCGCCTGCCTGATGACCGCCCTGGTGCTGCTCTGGCGCTTGCGTTTCCGCCGGCTCGGGGTGGTCACGCCGCTGTTGGCGGTGCTCTGCATCGTGCTGCTGGTGGACCCGCTGGCTTCCCTGCAGGCGGGTTTCTGGCTCTCCTTCGCCGCCGTGGCGCTGCTGGTGCTGGTGTTCGCTGGGCGCCTGGGCAGCCCACCGGCCTGGCGCAGCGCGTGGCGGGCACAGTGGGCCCTGAGCCTGGCGCTGACCCCGGCACTGATGGCCCTCGCCCTGCCCATCAGCCTCAGCGGCCCCCTGGCCAACCTGGTGGCAGTGCCCTGGGTCAGCCTGGTCTCGGTGCCGCTGTCCCTGGCCGGCACGGCCCTGCACGCCGTGCCCGGCCTGGGCGCAGGCCTGATGTGGCTGGCGGGGCTTTCCCTGGAGGGGCTCTTCCTTCTATTAGGCTGGATCGCCGAGGCGATGCCTGCCTGGCAGGCGCCTGCGCTGGCGGCCTGGACCTGGGCCCTGGTGCTGCTGGGTTGTCTGCTGCTGATCCTGCCGCCGGCGCTGCCCTTTCGCCTGCCGGGGCTGTTGCTGCTGGTGCTGCTGGTTTGGCCGCCCCTGCCGCGGCCCGTGCCCGGTACGGCGGATGTCCGCGTGCTGGACGTCGGGCAGGGCCTGGCGGTGCTGGTGCTCACCGAGCAGCACGCCTTGCTGTATGACGCCGGCCCGCGCAAGGGCGGCTTCGACCTGGGCGAGCGGGTGGTGGTGCCGGCCCTGCGTGGGCTGGGAGTACGGCATCTGGACGAACTGCTGCTGAGCCACGCCGACAACGACCATTCCGGCGGGGCCGAGGCGGTGGTGCGTGCCCTGTCCGTGGCGCGGGTGATCAGCGGCGAGGTGGAGCGCCTGCCGCCCAGTCTCAACGCCCAGCCCTGCGAAGCCCGCCAGTGGGAGTGGGATGGCGTGCACCTGCGCACCTGGCGCTGGCCCGGGGCCCGCGACAGCAACGACCGCTCCTGTGTGCTCACCCTTGAGGCCAACGGCGAGCGCCTGCACCTGACCGGTGATCTCGGCCAGGCCGCCGAGGCCGCCTGGGTCGCCAGCGGCGAGCCCCTCGCGGCGGACTGGCTGCTGGCGCCCCACCATGGCAGCCGCAGCTCCTCCTCGGCGCGCCTGCTGCAGGCGGTGCGGCCGCGCGGGGCGTTGATCTCCCGGGGCGCGCGCAACGCCTTCGGCCATCCCCATCCCCAGGTGCTGGCGCGTTACCGTGCGCTGCCGGCGGCTATTTACGACACCGCCGAGTCCGGCGCGCTGCTGATTCGCCTGGGCATCCACGGCGAGGTGTCGGGACTGCGGAGCCAGGCACGTTTCTGGCGGGAAAAATGAGAACAGCGACGGTCGGCGCACCCGGTGCCCTGTGCTAGAGTTGCGCGACTTTTTTCGAGGGGATTTACCACCGTGTGGGAGCTGGTCAAAGCAGGCGGCTGGATGATGCTGCCGATCATTCTGAGTTCCGTGGTCGCCACCGCCATCATCGCCGAGCGTCTCTGGACGCTGCGCAAGAGCCGTGTCGCACCGCCGCAACTGCTCGGCCAGGTCTGGCGCATGGTCAAGGACAAGCAGCTCAACAGCCAGAAGCTCAAGGAGCTGCGCGCCTCCTCGCCGCTGGGTGAGGTGCTCGCCGCCGGTCTGGCCAACTCCAAGCATGGCCGGGACATCATGAAGGAGTGCATCGAAGAGGCCGCGTCCCGCGTCATCCACGAGCTGGAGCGCTACCTCAACACCCTCGGCACCATCGCCGCCATGGGCCCGCTGCTCGGCCTGCTGGGCACCGTGTTCGGCATGATCGAGATCTTCGGCGGCTTCATGGACAACGGCATGGCCAACGCCCCGGCCCTGGCCGGCGGTATCGGCAAGGCGCTGATCACCACCGCCGCCGGCCTGATGGTCGCCATCCCCGCGGTGTTCTTCCACCGCTTCCTCCTGCGTCGTGTCGACGAGCTGGTGGTGGCCATGGAACAGGACGCCATCAAGCTGGTGGAAGTGACTCAGGGCGACCGTGAAGTGGACTTCGCAGAGGAAGACAAAGCGTGAAGTTCCGCCGTCGGGCGGGCAACGTGGCCCGCGAGGAAGTCTTCCTCAACCTGACCTCATTTATCGACGTCATCTTCGTGCTGTTGCTGTTCTTCGTGGTCACCACCACCTTCAGCCGCCCCAGCGAGATGAAGATCGAACTGCCCGAGGCGGTCAGCGGCACGCCCACCGAGGCCACCACCGAGAAGACTCTGGAGCTGAGCATCAGCGCCGACGGGCAGTACGCCCTCAACGGCCAGGTGCTGGTGAAGAACGACCTCACCACCCTGATGAATGCCCTGGGCAAGGAGTCCGGCGGTGACAACAGCCTGCCGATGATCATCAGCGCCGACGCCAAGACCACTCACCAGTCGGTGATCACTGCCATGGATGCCGCCGGCAAGCTGGGCTTCAGCAAGCTGCGCATCACCACCGTCGAGGCCCAGCCGGAGAAGCCCTGATGGCCTTCTCCGACCGCCTGCTGGAGGCCTGGTACCGGGGCCATCCCGCACTGGGCCTGCTGCGCCCGCTCGAAGCGCTCTACCGCCGCATCGCCGCCCGCCGCCGCGCCGCTTTCCTGGCCGGCGAGGGCGAGATCTACCGCGCCCCGGTCCCGGTGATGGTGGTGGGCAACATCACCGTCGGCGGCACCGGCAAGACCCCGATGATCCTCTGGCTGATCGAGCACTGCCGGCAGCGCGGCCTGCGCGTCGGCGTGGTCAGCCGGGGCTACGGCGCCGAGCCGCCGCACCTGCCCTGGCGGGTCGAGGCCGACCAGAGCGCCGCCGTCGCCGGTGACGAACCCCTGCTGATCGTCCAGCGCAGCGGCGTGCCGCTGGTGATCGACCCCGACCGTTCCCGCGCCGTCCGCGCGCTGCTGGAGGAGGGGCCCTTCGACCTCATCCTCAGCGACGACGGCCTGCAGCACTACCGCCTGGCGCGGGACATCGAGCTGGTGCTGATCGACGCCGCCCGCGGCCTCGGCAATCGCCGCTGCCTGCCGGCCGGCCCCCTGCGTGAGCCCGCCGAACGGCTGGCCAGCGTCGATGCTGTCCTCTACAACGGCGTCGATGAGGGGCCCGACGGCGCCCACGGCTTCCGCCTGCACCCCTCGGCACTGGTCAACCTGCGCAGCGGCGAGCGCGTCGGGCTCGAACATTTCCCCCCCGGCCAGGCCCTGCACGCGGTGGCCGGCATCGGCAACCCGCAGCGTTTCTTCACCACGCTCGAGGCGCTAAACTGGCGCCCGATTCCGCATGCCTTCGCCGACCACGCCCGCTTCGGGCCTGCCGAGCTGCAGTTCAGCCCGCCGCTGCCCCTGGTGATGACGGAGAAGGACGCGGTCAAATGCCGGGCCTTCGCCGGCGCCGACTGGTGGTACCTGGCGGTGGACGCCGCACCATCCGCCGGCTTCGTCCGCTGGCTCGATGCGCGCCTCGCCGCACTGGCGCCGGCCCGCCCCTGAAACCCGCCCCCGAGGCGGTCACCAAGGATTCCCCCATGGACCCGAAACTGCTCGACATCCTCGCCTGCCCGCTGTGCAAGGGCCCGCTCAAGCTCGCCGACGACAAGAGCGAGCTGATCTGCAAGAACGACGCCCTGGCATTTCCGGTGCGTGAGGGCATCCCGGTGATGCTCGAAGGCGAGGCCCGCACCCTCAACGTCGACGAACGGCTGGACAAGTGATGGGCCAGGCCTTCACCGTCGTCATCCCCGCCCGCTACGCCTCCACCCGCCTGCCCGGCAAGCCCCTGCAGGACATCGGCGGCAAGCCGATGATCCAGCACGTCTGGGAGCAGGCCCGGCGCAGCGCCGCCGAGCGCGTGGTGGTGGCCACCGATGATGCGCGCATCGTCGAGGCCTGCCAGGGCTTCGGCGCCGAGGTGGTGCTGACCCGCGTCGACCACAACTCCGGTACCGACCGCCTGGCCGAAGTGGCCACCCAGTTGGGCCTGGCCGGCGACGCCATCGTGGTCAACGTCCAGGGCGACGAGCCGCTGATCCCCCCGGCGATCATCGACCAGGTGGCCGCCAACCTGGCCGCCCACCCGGAAGCCGGTATCGCCACCCTGGCCGAGCCCATCCGCGAGGTGCAGGCTCTGTTCAACCCCAACGTGGTGAAGGTGGCGACCGACCTCAACGGCCTGGCCCTGACCTTCAGCCGCGCACCGCTGCCCTGGGCGCGGGACGCCTTCGCCCGGGACCGCGACAGCCTGCCGGCCGGCGTGCCGTACCGCCGTCACATCGGCATCTACGCCTACCGCGCCGGCTTCCTGCACGACTTCGTCGCCTGGGGCCCGTGCTGGCTGGAAGACACCGAGTGCCTGGAGCAGTTGCGTGCCCTCTGGCACGGCGTGCGCATCCACGTCGCCGACGCCCTGGAAGCCCCGGCTGCCGGTGTCGACACTGCCGAAGACCTGGAGCGGGTCCGCCGCCTGCTGGGGGCCTGATGCGCGTTCTCTTCGTCTGCCTCGGCAACATCTGCCGTTCACCCACCGCCGAAGGCGTCCTGCGCGGCAAGCTGGAACAGGCCGGCCTGGCTGACCGGGTGGAAGTGGATTCCGCCGGCACCGCCGGCTGGCACATCGGCAAGGCGCCGGACCCGCGCACCTGCCAGGCCGCCGCCAAGCGCGGCTACGACCTTTCCGCCCTGCGTGCACGCCAGGTCTGTGCCGAGGACTTCCAGCGCTTCGACCTGGTCCTGGCCATGGACCACTCCAACCTGCGCGACCTCAAGGCCCTGCACGCCGGCCGGGGCAACGCCCCGGACCTGTTCCTGCGCCGCTATGGCCTGGCCACCGAGGAAGTGCCCGATCCGTACTACGGCGGGGAAGACGGCTTCGAAACCGTGCTCGACCTGGTGGAGCAGGCCTGCGACGGCCTGATCGCAGAGATACGGGAGCGCCTGTGAGCCTGCAGTTGCGCGACAACCAGTCCCTCAAGCCCTACAACACCTTCGGCGTATCGGTGCAGGCGCGCCTGTTCGCCGAGGCCCGCAACGACGACGAGGTGCGCGAAGCGCTGGCCCTGGCCGCCGAGCGCGGCCTGCCGCTGCAGGTGATCGGCGGCGGCAGCAACCTGCTGCTGACCCGTGACCTCGACGCCCTGGTGCTGCACATGGCCAGCCGCGGCATCCGCGTACTGGCCGAGGCCGACGGGCGCGTCATCGTCGAAGCCGAAGCCGGCGAACCCTGGCACCCCTTCGTGCTCTGGACCCTTGACCAGGGCCTGGCCGGGCTGGAGAACCTCAGCCTGATCCCGGGCACGGTCGGAGCCGCGCCGATGCAGAACATCGGCGCCTACGGGGTGGAGATCAAGGACGTCTTCGTCGGCCTCACCGCCCTGGATCGCCAGAGCGGCGAGCTGCGCGAGTTCGGCCTCGACGACTGCGCCTTCGGCTACCGCGAGAGCCGCTTCAAGCGCGAGGCCGGCCGCTGGGTGATCCTGCGCGTGCGCTTCGCCCTGAGCCGCGCCGTCGCCTTGCACCTGGACTACGGCCCGGTGCGCCAGCGCCTGGAAGCCGAAGGCATCAGCGCGCCGACCCCGCGTGATGTCAGCCGCGCCATCTGCGCCATCCGCAGCGAAAAGCTGCCGGACCCGGCCCAGCTCGGCAACGCCGGCAGCTTCTTCAAGAACCCCGTGGTGCCAGCCGTCCAGGCCGAGGCGCTGCGCCAGCAGTACCCCGACCTGGTGGCCTATCCCCAGGGCGAAGGCCTGGCGAAGCTCGCCGCCGGCTGGCTGATCGACAAGGCCGGCTGGAAGGGTTTCCGCGAAGGGGATGCGGGTGTTCATCGCCTGCAGGCGCTGGTGCTGGTGAACCATGGCCAGGCCACCGGTGGGGAGATCCATGCCCTGGCCGGGCGCATCCAGGCGGACATCGCCGCCCGCTTCGGGGTCGAACTGGAGATGGAACCCAACCTGCTCTGACCCCTGGCAGGCTGCGGGAATACCGACGGCGTTGAAAACGCCCGTCCGAAGGGCTCTCCCAGGCGGGAGAGCCCTTTTGCCTCAATGCAGCTTCAGCTTGCCGATGCGGTCGTTGTCCAGACTGCCGAAGTACAGCGTGTCGCCCACCGGCTTCACCGACGTGATCATGCGCAGGTGCGTGCCGCTGGTGTCGTGCAGGCTGCGGATGATCTTGCCGTTCTCGTCCAGCGCGATCACCAGCCCGTAGGGCACCGGCTTCGGCCACAGCGCGCGGGGCAGCTTGGCGATCTGTGCCTTCAGCCAGGGCTGGGTGTGGAGGAAGTCCGCATCGGCCTTGCGCGGGGAGGGCAGGGCCACCCAGAAGGTGCCCTTGCGGTCGCCCTGCAGGTTGTCCGGCAGGCCCGGCAGGTTGTCGATGAACACGTCATGGGTGCCGGCCTTCTCGCCGCTCAGCCAGTAGCGGGTGATGCGGTAGCGGTAGGTCTCGTTCACCAGCACGAAGTCTTCCTTGGCCGACAGCGCCACGCCGTTGGCGAAGTACAGGTCCTTGAGCAGCACCTCCACCTTGCCGGTGGCCGGGTCGTAGCGCATCAGGCGGCCGTGGGGGCGGGCCTCCAGCAGGTCCAGCAGGTAGTCCGGCTGCTGGAACTTGTCCGAGGCATCGGTGAAATAGATGCGGCCGTCGCTGGCGATGTCCAGGTCGTCGGTGAAGCGGAACGGGCCGCCTTCGGCCTCGGTGGCCAGCACCTTGATGGTGCCTTTCGGGTCGATGCTCAGCAGCCCCTTGTAGGCGTCGCCGACGATCAGGTTGCCCTGGGCGTCGAAGTCCATGCCCAGCGGGCGGCCGCCGGTCTCGGCGAAGGTTTCCAGGCGCCCGTCGGTGTCGATGCGCACCACGCGGCCATCATGCAGGCCGGCGTAGACGCGGCCCTGGGCATCCACGGCGGTGTCTTCCGGCCCGTACACCTGCCCTTTGGCCAGCAGCTCGGCCTTCATCAGCGTGTCGTTGGGTTCCAGCACCCCGGTCATGGTCGGCGCGGGCGGCGCATCCCAGGCCAGCGGGTCGATGGGTGAGGGAGTGAAGGCAAGGTAGAGGGTGAGCGCGAGGATCAACAGGGCCAGCAGGCCCAGCAACTTCTTCATGTTCGAATTCCCTGGCGGTGGCCCACGGGGCCTGGTTTTTGTCGGAGGCGGCTCTTTCGTGGCGTGCCGGCCGCCCCGGGGGATCGGCGCGAGGCCGAAGGTCCGAGGCGGGATGCTACTGCGTCGCGGTTAGGGTGGGGAGGTTTTTTACGGACGACCCGCAAGCAGCGGCCGTTCTTCCGCAGCCAGGGGGCGCATTCTCGAACCGCAAAAAAAACTTCAAACCCCTTAACCCGTTCGCCGAACCCCCTCCGTCTACCGGTGCACAAGGACATTCCGGTCCCCCCAGGAGAACCTGCCATGCACCCGCTCCAAGCCCTGACCCGTCGCCCCCTCGCCGCTGGTTTCGCCACCACCTTGCTGCTCGCCCTGGCCGCCTGCTCCCAGCATGGCGGGGAGACCAGCGGCGCCGCCAACGAGTCGCAGAAAGACAGCCTGGCCGCCAAGCCCGCCGCTTTCTCGCCCAACGCCAGCTACGCGGTGATGGAGCGCAAGATGATGGCACCGGTGGCCCCCGCGCCGCTGACCGACAGCCTGCCTGGCTACCGGGACAGCTACCGCGAGCAGTACGCCAAGCTGGAAGAGAGCAGCGTCCACGCCGTGGCCGCCGAGCCGGTCTCCACCTTCAGCATCGACGTCGACACCGGCGCCTATGCCAACGTGCGGCGCTTCCTCAACGGTGGGCGCCTGCCGCCCAAGGACGCGGTGCGCCTCGAAGAGATGGTCAACTACTTCCCCTACAGCTACCCGCTGCCCAAGGGCAACGTACCGTTCGGCATCGACACCGAACTGGCCCGCTCGCCGTGGAACCCCGAGGCGCGCCTGCTGCGCATCGCCATCAAGGCCTCCGACACCCAGGTCGCACGCATTCCCTCGGCCAACCTGGTGTTCCTGGTGGACGTCTCCGGTTCCATGGACCGTCGCGAAGGCCTGCCCATGGTGCAGGGCACCCTGAAGTTGCTGGTGGACCAGTTGCGCCCCGAGGACCGCGTGTCCCTCGTCACCTACGCCGGCGAGGCCCGCGTGGTGCTGGAGTCCACCCCAGGCAACGAGAAGGAGACGATCCGCGCCGCCATCGATCAACTGGCCGCCGGGGGCTCCACCGCTGGCGAATCCGGCATCCAGTTGGCCTACGCCCAGGCGCGCAAGGGCCTGATCAAGGACGGCATCAACCGCATCCTCCTGGCCACCGACGGTGACTTCAACGTTGGCATCAGCGACTTCGACAGCCTCAAGGCCCTGGCCGAAGAGAAGCGCCGCACCGGCATCTCCCTCACCACCCTCGGCTTCGGCGTGGACAACTACAACGAGCACCTGATGGAGCAGCTCGCCGACGCCGGCGACGGCAACTACGCCTACATCGACAGCCTGCGCGAAGCCCGCAAGGTACTGGTGGACCAGCTCAGCTCCACCCTCCAGGTGGTGGCCAAGGACGTGAAGCTGCAGGTGGAGTTCAACCCCGCCCAGGTCAGCGAGTACCGCCTGCTGGGCTACGAGAACCGTGCCCTCAAGCGCGAGGACTTCAGCAACGACAAGGTTGATGCCGGCGAGATCGGCGCGGGCCACACCGTCACCGCGCTATACGAGATCGTCCCGGCGGGCGGCAAGGGCTGGCTGGAGCCGCTGCGTTACCAGCCGGCCGCACCGGCGGCCGGCAAGGCCGGTGAGCTGGCCTGGCTGCGCATTCGCTACAAGGCGCCGGGCACCGACACCAGCCGCCTGCTGGAGCAACCCATCGCCGCCGCCGAGGCCCGTCCCATCGCCCAGGCCAGTGACGACCTGCGTTTCGCCGCTTCGGTCGCCGCCTTCGCCCAGCAGCTCAAGGGCGCCCGTTACACCGGCCAGTTCGGCTACGCCGACACCCTGGCCCTGGCACGCGGCGCGCGCGGCGATGACCCCTACGGCCTGCGCAACGAGTTCGTGCAACTGGTGGAACTCGCGCAAAGCCTGCAAAATCCGGCCTCCAACCCGGTACGGACCGAGTGACTTGAGCGACACCATCACGGATGACGACGCCGCCCTCCTGCGGCGTTACCGACGCGGCGATGCCGAGGCCTTCGGCGTGCTCTACGCACGCCATCGCCTCGGCCTCTACCGTTTTCTCTGCGGCCTGTGCGGCGACAGCTCGCTGGCCGAAGAGATCTTCCAGGAGACCTGGCTCAGCCTGGTGCGCAGCGCCAGCGAGCAGCGCGAGGCCGTGGCCTTCCGCACCTGGCTCTACCAGATCGCCCGCAACCGCCTGATCGACCATTGGCGCAAGCACGGACGGCTGCAGGGCAAGGTGGAGGCCTTCGACGAGCAGGCCCATGCCGACCTGCTGCCGAGCGAGGAGGCCGACGACCCCGAGGCCCAGTTGAGCCTCAGCCGCGACCGCCAGCGCCTGCAGGCCGCCCTGGACGAATTGCCCGGCGAGCAGCGAGAAGTCTTCCTGCTGCGCGCCCATGGCGACCTTGAGCTGCACGAGATCGCCGAGATGACCCGCACACCCGCCGAGACGGTGAAGAGTCGCCTGCGCTATGCCCTGCAGAAGCTGCGCCGGCTGCTGGCCGACCCCGCCGCCGAGGAGAGAACCGCATGAACCAGGACCCACGCAGAGAGGACGAGCTGGAGCGGCAATTGCTCGCCCACTTCCGTGCCCACGGCGGGGGCGAGCCCTCCGCCGAGCTGGATGCACGCATCCTCGCCGCCGCCCGCGAGGCCGTCCGCCCGCCGGTGCCGAGCCTGGGCCAGCGCCTGTATGCCTGGCTGTTCGGCCCCGGTGGCCGCCAGCGCTGGTCGGTGGCCTTCGCCGGCCTGGCCTGCCTGGGCGTGGGCGTCAGCCTGACCTTCCAGAACCTCGACCGGCAGCCGCCGGAGTACGCCGTCGCCCCCGCACCGGCCATGGCCCCGGCCGCACCGGCGACCCTGGCCCGCAGTGCCCCCGACCCGGATGCCGGCTACAACGCGGAACCGGCTGCCCCACCGATGCAGGCCTTTTCCGCGCCCGCACCGGCAGCGGAGATGAAGAAGGCCGCACCCCGGCTCGAGTCCGCTCCGGTGGCCGCGCTGGCTGACAGTGTCGAGACCGATGCGCGGATCGCCGAGCAGGCCCGCCAGGCTGCCGACGACGCCTTCCCGCCCGCCGCCAAACTGGCAAAGCCCGCTGTCGCCCCCCTTGAACCGGCCCTGCAACAGGGCCTGCGCGAGGTGCTGGAGCTACGACGCCAAGGCCAGGCCAAGGCCGCCGATGAGCGCCTGGAGGCCCTGCGCAAGGCCCACCCCCGGCAGGACCTGGACGCCCTGCTGAAGGCCCTGGAGCCTTCCCCGGCGCCTTGATGGTCGCGAGTTGCCGGCTGTGTCACGCCAGGGTGACGGTCGATCCGTCACCCTGGCGCGTTTATCCAGGAGCCTGACATATGCCGCCCGTTCCCGAACCCGACGCCCCCACCGAGAGCCTGCCGCGCCTGTTGCTGGGCCTTGTCTGGCACCTGGCGGTGCTGGTATTGCCGGTCCTGCTGGTGGCCAGCCTGCCGTTGGCCGGTGCGGCCTCAAGCGTGGTGGGGCTGGCCCTGGCGCTGATCGCCATCGCCCGCTGGCCGCGCATCGGCAAGGGCGTCAGCAGCCTGCTCACCAGCGCCGTGATCGGTGCCGCCTTCAGCCTGGGGGCCACGCTGCCCGGCTACTGGGGCATCGGCGCAGGCGTGCTCTGGGCGTTGATCGGCCTGGCCTGTGCGGCGACCCTGGAGCGGCGCCTGGGCCTGGCCAGCGCCCCGGTCACGGCCGAACCCATCGGCCCGGTGGACGCGGACGCTCGAGGCTCCAGCGCCTGGGGTGGCGGCGAACTGCTCACGCCGGAGGGCGAGCCGGTGCGCACTCTGGGGTGGGGCGAGATTGCCATGGGCGGCCCGGTCTACACCGACTACCTGATGCCTGACGGCGTGCTGCTGGAGGGCCTGGGCAGCTCGGCCCGCTTCTCCGATGACGGCCGCTATTTCGCCGCGCCGATCCCCTCGCGCGGCACCTGGTCGCTGGCGGTGTTCGACCGCCAGCAGCGCCGGCTCTATCACTGTGCCAACGAAGCCTTCTGGGAGCTGGATGCCTTCAGTGGCGGCGAACTGCGCGGTCGCCACAGCCCGCTGGTGTCGGACCAGGGCTACCGTCTCAGCCTCGATGCCTTGCTGCGCGAGGCGACCTGCGAGGACTTCGTCGCCATCGGCGATCTCTGGCTTGCACCCGGCTGGGCCGACAGGCAGCAGCAGGCGCTGCTGGACCTTTCGCCCCCCACCGGCCCCCACCGCCTGCGCGGCGAGCCCTGGCTGCCGGAGCGACTGCGCGAGCGCGACGACCCGCTGCTGCCGCTGCGTTACCCCAGCTACCAGTTGTGGCTGGACGACGTTCCCACCGGGCTGCTGCTGCCCGACGACGAGCGCCCCGTGTGGCGTGCCGACGGCCTGGCCTTCGCCTGCCGTCTGCGCGACACCGCCCAGGAACGCCCCTGGCCATGCCCCACCCGGATCTGGGAGGCCGGGCAGGGCTGGCGCACCCTGGACGACTGGTCGCCCCGGGAAGATGAGCCGCGCCTGATGCTCGAAGCGCCGCTTGCGCTGGACCCGGCCCACCTGGCCATTCAAGCCCGCTTCGACCTGCCCGAGTTGGACCAGATGGAGCACGGAAACGCCGTGCACCACATCTTCAGTGAGGAACTCGAACGCCTCGCCGGCTTCGACGCCTGGGGCCGCGCCGTGCCTGGCTTGCGTGCGGCCACGCGGCTGGAGCTGCTGTACCCCCTCGGCCGGGGCATGCCGGTGATGCAGGCCGACCTGCGCCTGGCACCGTTGGCCGATGGCCGCCGCCCATTGCTGGAGTGGCAGCGGGAGAGCGCCGACGGGCTGCGGGCCGCCTACCGCTGCCGCATCGATGACTGGGTGCTGGAGGGCGAGTGGTGCCTGGACCACCGTGTATCCGCCTGCGGCCGCTACCTCGCACTGGTGGCCTTCGCCGAAGCCCCGGCCGTGCCCCATCGCCTGGTGGTGGCGGACGTGCCGGCCCGGCGCCTGCTGGGCATCGACTTCGACCTGCCGCTGGCACGGCTGATGGATTTCCAGGACGGCGTCGTCGAATTGGCCGTGGTGACGGGGCGCCTGGCCGATGCCCAGATTGCCACCCCGTTGCAGCGCATCGACGAGCCTCCGCCACCGGTGGTGAACGCTGCCGACTTCCTCCCGCGCCGGGAGGACAGCCGGCTCTGCTACGCCCTGCGCCGCCTGCGAGTGGGCGCAACGCTCGAGCTGTTGCCCGACTGGCGCCCGCTGAGCCAGCCGCCCGCCTCCAACGCCTACGGCGACTTCGTGCTGCCGGCGCCCACCGGTGGCAATGCCGCCTGGCTGTTCGGCAGTTGCACCGCCTATGGCGGCGCCTACCTGCATGAGCGCCTGCCGCGCCAGGGTGGGTACCTGCTCACCGCCTGCGGTTGCGCCCTGGCCGATCTCGCCCCGGCCATGGCCTGGTCGGCGGACAGCCGCTACCTGGCCCTGACCCGCCACGACGACGGCGAGTGGCACCTGCTGGTGCTGGACACCCTCGCGCACCGGTTCTACCCCTGGCCTGACCCCATCGGTCCGCTGCCGCGCTTCGAAGGCTTCGCCGACGGGGCCTTGCATTGGCGGAACCACCCGTACCACGACGACGTCGCAGAAGAGGCCGGCGAGCCTCGACACCTGCCCCTCGACGCCCTGCTGGGCGTCGCCCCCGAGGCACTGGAGGCCGTGGATGGCCTCTGGCTGCCGCCTTCCGAGCGCCCCCGTGCTGCCCAGTGGCGGGGCCTCGATACCGCCCATCTCGACCCCTGGAGACCCCAATGAGCGAAAGCATCCTCTCCCAAGCCCTGACCATGCAGGTTCTCGGTTACATCGGCCTGGTGCCGCTGGTCATCGCCTGGCTGGCCGGCATCGCCCTGTCCGTCCGCTACTGGCGCGAGCGGCCCCGTGCTGCCGGCTTCTGCCTGGCGAGCATGGTCCTGTTGCTGGCCTGGACCCTGCTGCAGCAGGTGCTGTACCTCACGGCCTACCAGTGGGGCGGGGAATTTGAGGCTGCACGCATGAGCGTGGTTTTCAGCGGCATTGGCGCCATTGGTGGGCTGGTCCACACCCTGTGCTTCGGGTTGCTGCTGGCGGCCGTGTTCTCCGGCCGTGACACCCCGCGTGAGTAAGACAGGGTTGCCAGTGCCCGCCTAGCGCGCCAGCATGGTGCACCTTTCAT
The DNA here is from genome assembly GCF_001728925.1 of Pseudomonas sp. 1D4. NCBI lineage: Bacteria > Pseudomonadati > Pseudomonadota > Gammaproteobacteria > Pseudomonadales > Pseudomonadaceae > Pseudomonas > Pseudomonas sp. 1D4. The sequence goes on along the minus strand of NZ_LXJQ01000017.1, from coordinate 21,227 downwards.
CCAGCGGTGGCCGCTCCATGACCCGAACCCTGCTGCCTACCCTGTTCCTTGGCTTCTGTGCATCCGCCCTGGCCAACCCGGCCCCTGTGGCTCCCCGGGGGGATACCTGGCCTGGCCTCGTGGCCGGGCCCGTTTTCACGCCAGTCAACGCCTGTGCCGAGGCGCCGACGCAAGCCAAGCCGAAGCCCAAGCCGGCACCGACCAAGGCCGAGACCGCCAAGCCCAAACCGAAGCCCGTGCCTGGCAAGCCCAAACCGTCCAAGGTGGAGCAGGTCAAGCTGCGCGAACCCAAGCTTGACCTGAGCCTGCCCAAGCACCTGGTAGATGAGCTGGAGCCGCGGGTGAAGCAAGAGCAGCACGTCGAGCAGCCGCTACTGCCGCCGCTGTTCGTGGAGAAGCCGTCGGAGCAGAGCCCTTACCAGCTCAACGGCAAGCTCATCACCAACCAGCGGGAAGACGACTACTGGCGCTCCGTGGAGGGCGCCGAGTTGCAGATCGAGTTCAAGCAGTAGCCCGGCCGGTGCTCATGGCGAGGAGGAAACGGGGTGAGCCGGGCTCACCCCGTGGAGCAGCCTCAGAAGCGGTACGCGCCGCTCTGGATCGCTGCGTGCAGGTCGGTGTCCAGGGGGCGGAAGGCCGGTTCCCCCGGTAGCCGCACGTACAATGGCTCGTTGACCTGGGTGGGGTCGAAGCCGGCCTTCTTCAGGTCGGTCTTCTTGTACTTGAAGGTGCCGGTGGTCTCGATCTCGTCCAGCAGCCGCAGGAACAGCGGAGCAGCATAGTGCGGCAGCTCGCGGTCCAGGTGCTCGGCCACGGCGGCGGCGTCCAGGTCCGCGTCGGGGCTCAGGCGCAGTGCCGCCATGCCGCAGCGGCCGTTGGTGCCGGGAATCTCCACGCCGTAGACCACCGCATCCTGCACCCCATCGAACACCCCCAGCACGCTTTCCACCTCGGTGGTGGAGACGTTCTCGCCCTTCCAGCGGAAGGTGTCGCCCAGGCGGTCGACGAACTGCGCGTGCTTGCAGCCGATGTCGCGCATCAGGTCGCCGGTGTTGAACCAGGCATCGCCCTTCTTGAACACGTTGCGCAGGATCACCGCCTCGCTCTTGGCCGGGTCGGTGTAGCCGTCGAAGGGCCACTTCTCGCTGATTTCGCTGATCAGCAGGCCCGGCTCGCCCTTGTCCACCTTGGTCAGGAAGCCCTTGTGGTCGCGCACCGGGCAGTCGTTCTCCAGGTCGTAGCGGACGATGGCGTAGGTGGCCGGGGAGAAGCCCACGGTGTTGTCGAAGTTGAAGACGTTGGTGAAACCGATGTTGCCCTCGCTGGAGGCATAGAACTCGGTGACGCGCTGGATGCCGAAGCGGGTCTTGAACTCGTCCCAGATGGCCGGGCGCAGGCCGTTGCCGATCATGCAGGTGAGGGTGTTGTCCTTCTCCTCGGGGCAGGGCGGCTGGTTCAGCAGGTAGCGGCACAGCTCGCCGATGTAGCCGAAGCAGGTGGCCTGGTAGCGCGCCACGTCCTTCCAGAAGTTGCTGGCGGAGAACTTGCGGCGCAGGGCGATGGCCGCGCCACCGGCCAGCACCGAGGCCCAGCTCACGGTGACGGCGTTGTTGTGATAGCAGGGCAGCGTCAGGTAGAAAACGTCGCGGTCGGTGAGCCCCAGCCCGGAGTGGCCGAAGCCGCCATAGGCCTTGATCCACTTGCCGTGGCTGAGAATCGAGGCTTTCGGCAGGCCGGTGGTGCCGGAGGTGTAGATGTAGAAGCAGGCGTCCTTCAGGCGCACCCGCCCGGTGTCCGCCGGGTTCTCCGCACTGTGCTCGCCGGCCAGGCGCATCAGGTTGGTCCAGCCGCGCGGGGCCTGTCCGGCATCGCGGCGGGTGTCCAGGTCGTCGGCCACCCAGTAGCGCCGTGCCCCGGCAGTCTCCAGGTCCGGCTCCACCTCCTCGAAGGCGCTGCGCAGCTCTTCGCCGACTACATGGTGGCCGGCTTTCACCAGGTTGAGGCTGTGGGCAAGGACCTTGCCGCGCTGGGTGGTGTTGACCAGGGCGCCGATGCCGCCCAGCTTGGCCACCGCCGCCAGCACCGCGAGGATTTCGATGCGGTTCTCCAGCATGATCGCCACCACCTTGCCGGGGCCCACGCCCTCGGACTTGAGTGCGTGGGCGATGCGGTTGGCCCAGGCGTTGAACTCGGCGTAGGTCAGGCTGCGCGTCTCGTCCATCGCTGCCGGCCGCTGCGGGTAGCGCGCCGCCGCCCGCTCCAGGGCCCAGCCCAGGGAGAGCGTCTTGTCGCGGTTGCGAATCCCGGTGAAGTACAGGCCCAGCAACATGCGGGGCACGCGATTGAGGTTCGCCGGCAAGCGGGCGAGGAAGCGGAACGGGGAGATCAGGTCGGCCTGGGTCATGGTTCTCGCACTTCAGTCTTGTTGTTCTGACCACCTTCGCGGGGTGGGAATAGGCGCCACCGGCGAATCTAGACGGGTTCCCTCGGGCTGCCCTTGGCCCCCGCGCGGGTGGGCGCGGGCAGTTCGGCAAATACCGGGGTGTGTTCAGGTGGTCAGCCGAAAGGCCCTCCTCGGGCAGGAGAAGGGCCTCAAAGACTGCGTGTGGCTTGGTATCTCAGAACACCCATTTGGCTTGCAGCTCGCCGGCGAAGCCGCCACGGGCGGTGGCGTTGTAGCTGCTCAGGTTCAAGCTCACGCTGCTGCCATCGGGACGCAACAGGGAAAGGGACAGGTCCAGTTGGTAGCTGTCGCTGGGCAGGCGCTGGCCCGGCGTGGAGAAGACGCTGCCACCGCCGGTGAAGCGGGCGTTGGTGTCCAGAGCGTTGCCGATCAGTTCGTGGCGCCAGGTCATCTGCACGGCGGGCTGCAGGTGGGTGCCAGCGGAGAGTGGCAGGTCCATGCTCAGGCGTGCGCCAACGCGGCTGGCCAGGCGGTCCTGGCGTTCACCCTCGATGCCCAGGCCCAGGGCGCCGGCATGGCGCTCCTGGTAGCTGTCCAGGTGCAGTTGGCTCCACTCCAGACCGGCCAGCGGCGTCAGGGTTGTCTGGTGGGTCAGCCGAAGCGGCATGCCGGCTTCCAGTTTGGCGCTGTACTGCCGGCCGTCGAAGCGACCTTCGGCGGTGCCCCCAAGGACGGTGTCGCGGCGGGTCTCGAAGCGTTGCTGGGCGTAGCCGAGCATGCCGTCCAGGTACCAGGCACCGAAGTCGCGGCTGGCGTAGGCGCTGATCTGGTAGGTGTCGATTTCGCTGCCGTCGCCCTTGCGCTCGCCTTGTTGGTTGAGGTTGACCGTGCCGTAGCTGAAGGCAGCCCCGGCGACCCAATCGTCATTGAGGCGGGTGTCCAGGCCCAGGGTCATGCCTTGGGTGTGGCTGTCGTAGCCGTTGTAGCCGGCGTGACTGCGCTGGTCGAGGCGGCCACCGAAGGCCTGGATCCAGAAACCCTGTACAGGGGCACGGGTGGCCTTGCCTGCGGCGGCGGCATTGCTGGCCAGCCACTGGCTGGGGGTGTTGTCCACCAGGTTCAGGGCCAGCGCGCTGTGATCCTGGGCACGCAGGCCGTGGAGGCGGCCGGAGAGACTTCGCCAAATGCTGTTGCGCACGAATTGCAAGGCGAGCTCGTGCGCGGAATTACTTTGTGGCGCCAGGTGGGCCAATGTTTCGCGTTGGGCCTCGGCGGTCATCCCGTCCAGCAGCCGGATGGGTTGCAGCAGCGCGCCTGGTTCACCCCGCAAGGTGTCCAGTTGGGTCGCCATGGACTGTGCAGGGCTGCTTGCAATGCTTCTCAGTTGGCGTGCGGGCAGTCCTGCCACGTTGACCGCGGACCCGCCGATGACGAAAAAGCTCAAGGGCAGAACGATCGGAACGCCGTCGTCATAGGTCGTGATGACCACGTAGTAGTTGATGCCCGCTTCCAGTTGCGCGTTCAACTGCGGGCAGTAGGTGTTGCCGAAGGTGCTGCAGGCGGTGGAGACCTCGTTGCCATCGTCGTCCTGGCCGATCAGGTTGGCAGTTGGGTCGGATGGGTCGAAGGTGTCCCGGTAGAAGTACATGTAGGGGTCTTCGAAGGCCGAGGCGTCCATTCCGACGGTGTAGATCCCGTCCGTATTGGGTGTGAAGAACTGGAATACGTATTGGAACGACACACCGGGGCCGGTGTCGGGGCGCTGGTAGGTCCCGATGGTCGCGCTATCCAGAGTGAAGGTGGTGATGGCCGAGTGGACGGGCAGGGGGAGTGCCAGCCCCAGCAGCGCTGGGATCAGAGGGATGAGGGCGCCCGCCCTGCGAGTTTCGGAAGAGTGGGAGGAAAAGGACATGGTCGTTCCTGCTCCTTGGCAGACTTATGCAGTGCAGACTAGGTCGGGGCGGGGAGTGCAAGGCTTATTTGTGCTTGTGTTTCCGGGTTTTCTTCTTCTTTTTGTGTGGGCATTTGCCATTTGGTCGCGCGTGGCTCCTCTGCAGAGTGAGCGTTGCCAATCCACGGGGTGCAACTGCCAGGCAGCAGGAGTGCCTGTGGCGGGCACATGGATACCCGCAAACGGAAGTGTTGGATGCCGGGTTGGAGCTGGGTTGGAGCTGGGTTGGAGCTGGGTTGGAGCTGGGTCGGCGGCGGAGTCACCTCCGGCACCGACCGTCAGGATCGATAGCGACAACCACCTCCATGTCGGTTGCCTGGCGAGGCCGCGTGCAGGAGCGAGCTGTCACCAGGTTCACGCTGTTCTCGTTGTCAGTGGGCTCAGTCGACGAACAGGTCCGGGATGAGGCTGCCGCCCTCGGGGTCGAAGCGGTAGTGCTCGAACTCGGTCTGGCCCTGTTCGCGGAGGATCTCCTCGTCCACCAGCAGGCGCCCGGTGATGCAGCGGCCTTCGCTGGAGAGGATGGCGTGGGCGGCGTCGGCCATGATCGCCGGGGTGCGGGCGCGCTTGAAGGCGTCGCGGCTGCCCAGTTCGAACTCGATGGCGGCGGTGGCGATCATGGTCTTCGGCCACAGCGAGTTGACGCTGATGCCGTAGCGCTTGAACTCCTCGCTCATGCCCAGGGTGAGCATGCTCATGCCGTACTTGGTGACGGTGTAGGGGCCGTGCTGGGCGAACCACTTGGCGTCCAGGTTCAGCGGCGGGGACAGGTTGAGGATGTGGCCGTTGCCGCTCTGCTTGAGGTAGGGCAGGGCGGCCTGGCTGCAGACCATCACCGCGCGGGTGTTGATCTGGTACATCAGGTCGAAGCGCTTGGGCTCCAGACGCTCGACGCCCACCAGCTTGATGGCGCCGGCGTTGTTGACCAGGGCATCGATGCCGCCGAAGTGCTCGGCGGCCTGGGCCAGGGCATCGCGTGCGGCGGCTTCGTCGCGCACGTCCAGTTGCAGGGGCAGGGCCCGGCCGCCGGCCGCTTCCACTTCCGCGGCGACGCTGTGGATGGTGCCTTCCAGCTTGGGATGGGGCTCGGCGCTCTTGGCAGCGATGACGATGTTGGCGCCATCGGCGGCGGCCCGCAGGGCGATCTCGCGGCCGATGCCACGGCTGGCACCGGTGATGAACAGGGTCTTGCCGGAAAGGGACATGGGGGTGCTCCTGTTGGTGTTGTCGGGTTCCTGGCTACTCAACGTAGCCGAGTGGCGCGGTTCGAGCGGTTGTTCAGTCGGCGGCTTCGACCTCCACCAGCACCTGGCGGCTCTTCACCTGGTCGCCGGCGCTGACCTGCACGCGGCGGACGGTGCCGTCCATCCCGGCCTTGAGGGGGTGCTCCATCTTCATGGCTTCCAGTACCACCAGCAGTTGGCCCTTGGTGACCGGGGTGCCTTCCTCCACCAGTACGTCGACGATGGCGCCGTCCATGGGGGCCTTGACGGTGCCGGAGGCGGCGCCGGCCTGGCCGCCGGCGGGTTCGTGGGTGACGTCCTGAAGTTCGATGCTGCCCTGGTGGCCCTTGAGCCAGAGGCGCTCGCCGTCGTGGTGGTAGGCGAGGCGGCGGCGGATGCCGTCCAGCTCCAGGGTGGCCCAGCGGCCGTCGCAGGCCAGCAGGCGCACGGCGACGGACTGCCCGGCAGCCTGGACCTGCACCTGCGGTTGCGCGCCGCTGGTGCGGACGTCCAGCAGGACTTCGTGTTTCTGCTCGCCCTGGCGCAGCACCAGGCGCCAGGGCGCGCTGCCGGCGCTGCGCCAGCCGGCGAGGCCGGCCTGGTGGGCGCGGGATTCGGCGGAGGCCTGGTAGAGCAGGGTGGCTGCGGCGGCCAGCTCCACGGCCGGCAGCGGCTGTGGGGCCAGGCTCGGGTCGGCGGCGAAGTGTTCACCGATGAAGGCGGTGGTGGCGTGGCCGGCGGCGAATTCGGGGTGGGCCAGCAGGTTGGCGAGGAACCGCTGGTTGCCCTTGACCCCCAGCAGCACACAGTCTTCCACGGCACGGATCAGCTTGCGCCGGGCTTCGTCACGGGTGGCGCCCCAGGCGATCACCTTGGCCAGCATGGGGTCGTAGAAGGGCGTCACCGGCTGGCCTTCCACCAGGCCGTGGTCGATGCGCACGCCGGCACCGCTGGCGGGTTCCCAGCGCAGCACGTCGCCGGTCTGCGGCAAGAAGCCGGCGGCCGGGTCCTCGGCGTAGAGGCGGACTTCCATGGCATGGCCGTCAAGGCGGATGTCGTCCTGGGCCAGCGGCAGGGCTTCGCCGGCAGCGACGCGGATCTGCCAGGCCACCAGGTCGAGCCCGGTGACCAGTTCGGTGACCGGGTGCTCCACCTGCAGGCGGGTATTCATTTCCAGGAAGTAGAAGCGGCCTTCGGCGTCCAGCAGGAACTCCACGGTGCCGGCGCCCAGGTAGTTCACCGAGGCGGCAGCCTTGACGGCCGCTTCGCCCATGGCCTGGCGCAGCGTTGGCGTCATCACCGGGCAGGGGGCTTCTTCCACCACCTTCTGGTGGCGGCGCTGCACTGAGCAGTCGCGCTCGCCCAGGTAGAGGATGTGGCCGTGGCGATCGCCGAACACCTGGATCTCCACGTGGCGCGGCTGGATCACCGCGCGTTCGAGGATCAGTTCGCCGCTGCCGAAGGCGTTCTGCGCTTCCGAGCGCGCGGTGCGGATCTGCGCGGCCAGCTCGCTCGCCTCGTGCACCAGGCGCATGCCACGGCCGCCACCGCCGGCGCTGGCCTTGATCATCAGCGGGTAGCCGATGCGCTCGGCCTCGTGGGCGAGGGTGGCGTCGTCCTGATCGGCGCCTTCGTAGCCGGGGATGCAGGGCACGCCGGCTTCGAGCATGGCGATCTTCGACAGGCGCTTGCTGCCCATCAGGTGGATGGCCTCCACGGTGGGGCCGATGAAGGTGATGCCGGCGGCTTCGCAGGCCTGGGCAAAGGCGGCGTTCTCGGAGAGAAAGCCGTAGCCCGGGTGCACCGCATCCGCGCCGGTGCGCCGCGCGGCGTCGAGGATGGCCTCGACGCTCAGGTAGGACTGGCCCACCGGTGCCGGGCCGATGCACACGGCTTCGTCGGCCAGCTGCACATGGCGCGCGTCGCGGTCGGCCTCGCTGTACACGGCCACGGTGCGGTAGCCCAGGTCGTGGGCGGTGCGCATCACCCGACAGGCGATCTCGCCCCGGTTGGCGATCAGGATCTTGTTGAATGCGGGCATCTTCGTGCTCCTGCTGGGGGACCGGAGGGCATCCGGGGTCCGGGCTGTTTGCGTTCGGTGTTGCCGGTGGATCGGGTTGGGTCGATCCGCCTGTTGTGTTCGGTGTTGCGTGGGGATCGGGCGTAGGGTGGATCGCGCTCTATCGATCCACCGCCTGGGTTCACTGGGCCCAGGTCGGTTTGCGTTTCTGCACGAAGGCCAGGGTCCCCTCGGTGCCTTCGGCGCCGGTGACGGCTTCGGCGAACCAGGCGGCGGCGTCGTCCAGCAACGGGCCCAGCTCGCGTTCTTCGGTGGCCAGCAGCAGCGCCTTGGTACGGGCGTTGGCGCCGGGGGCGCAGCGGCGTACCTGGTCGAGGGTGTCGGCCAGACGCTGGTCCAGGGCCGCTGCGTCGGCCTCGGCGCTGTGCACCAGGCCCAGGCGCAGGGCCTCGCGGCCATCGAAGCGGGCGGCGGTGAGGGCCAGGCGGCGGGCCTGGGTGAGGCCGATGCGCTTGACCACGAAGGGCGCGATCTGTGTCGGGAGGATGCCGAGGCTGGTCTCTGGCAGGCCGAACTGGGCGCTTTCGGCGGCCAGGGCGATGTCGGACACGCAGGCCAGGCCGAAGCCGCCGCCGAGCACCGCGCCCTCCAGCACGGCGATCACCACCTGCGGCTGGCCCTGGGCCTCTTCCAGCAGGTGGCCGAAGGCGCGGTTCAGGCGCTGGTAGGCCTCACCGCCGGTGGCGCGGGCGCTGGCCATGTCCTTGATGTCGCCGCCGGCGCAGAAGTGCCCGCCGGCCCCGCGCAGCACCAGGGCACGCACCTCGGGCGCCAGGCGCGCGGCGGCGAGCACCGCGCGCAGCTCTTCCACCATGGCCAGGCTCATGGCGTTGCGGCTTTCCGGGCGGTTGAGGGTGATGTGCAGCACGCCGTCAGCGGGCTCCAGCAGCAGGGTCTCGGTGTTCGGCAGTTCCATGGTCACCCCCGTCTCAGTCTTTCTTCTTGCCCGGCAGGATGCCCATCAGCTTGCAGATGATGCCGAGCATGATCTCGTCGGCACCGCCGCCGATGGACACCAGGCGGGTGTCGCGGTAGGCGCGGGAAATGTGGTTGTCCCACATGAAGCCCATGCCGCCCCAGTACTGCAGGCAGGCATCGGTGACTTCGCGGCCCAGGCGCCCGGCCTTGAGCTTGGCCATGGAGGCGAGGCGGGTGACGTCCTTGCCCTTCACGTACATTTCGGTGGCCTGGTAGACCAGGGCGCGCAGGCATTCCACCTCGGTCATCAGCTCGGCCATGCGGAAGTGGATGACCTGGTTGTCGATCAGTGCGTTGCCGAAGGTCTTGCGTTCCTTGCAGTAGTCGATGGTGGCGTCGATGCAGTGCTCCAGGCCCTTGATCATGTTGGCCGCGCCGAACAGGCGCTCTTCCTGGAACTGCAGCATCTGCATCATGAAGCCGGCGCCTTCGTGGCCGATGCGGTTGCGCTGCGGCACGCGGACGTTGTCGAAGAACACCTGGGCGGTCTCGGAGCTGCGCATGCCGAGCTTGTCCAAGTGCGGGCTGAGGGTGATGCCGGGGGTGTTCATCGGCACCATGATCAGCGACTTGTTGACGTGGGGCTTGTCGTCGGAGGTGTTGGCCAGCAGGCAGATGAAGTCGGCGGACGGGGAGTTGGTGATCCACATCTTGCTGCCGTTGATCACGTAGTCGTCGCCGTCCTTGCGAGCGGTGGTCTTGAGCCCGGCGACGTCGGAGCCGGCACCCACCTCGGAGACGCCGATGCAGCCGACCATCTCGCCGGCGATGGCCGGGCGCAGGAACTCTTCGCGCAGCTCGTCGGAGCCGAAGCGCGCCAGGGCCGGGGTGCACATGTCGGTCTGCACGCCGATGGACATGGGGATGCCACCGCAATGGATGGTGCCGAACTCTTCGGCGGCGACGATGGAGTAGCTGTAGTCCAGGCCCATGCCGCCGAATTTCTCCGGCTTGGAGATGCCCAGCAGGCCCAGCTCGCCGGCCTTCCTGAAGATGTCGTGGATGGGGAAGCGGCCGTCCTTCTCCCACTGGTCGACGTGGGGGTTGATCTCCTTGTCGACGAAGTTGCGGACGGTACGGCGGAGTTCTTCGTGTTCCTGGGTGAAGATCATTGTTGTTGTTCTCCGTGAGTAAGCCGTTGGGGGTGCGCCAGGCGCACCGTGAGGGTTCTCAGAAGCGAGCCACGCCGAAGCGGTTGGTCTTCAGGGGCCGGGCCTCGGCCTCGGCGCAGATGTCCAGCAGGTAGCCCAGCAGCTTGCGGCTGTCGCGGGGGTCGATCAGGCCGTCGTCCCACAGGCTGGCGGTGCCGTAGAGCGCGGTGGACTGGCTGTCGAGCTTCTGCGCGGTCATCTGTTCCAGCATGTCGAGCATCTTCGGGTCGGCTTCCTTGCCTTCCTTGGCGTGTTTCTCCTCGGTGACGATGCGCAGCACCTTGCCGGCCTGGGCGCCGCCCATCACGGCGGTGCGGCTGTTGGGCCAGGCGAAGATGAAGCGCGGGTCCAGCCCGCGGCCGCACATGGCGTAGTTGCCGGCGCCGTAGGAGCCGCCCACTACCAGAGTGAGCTTGGGCACGCTGGCGTTGGCCACGGCCTGGATCATCTTCGAGCCGTGCTTGATCACCCCCAACTGCTCCGACTCGGTGCCCACCATGAAGCCGGTGGTGTTGTGCAGGAACAGCAGCGGGGTGTTGCTCTGCTCGCAGAGCTGGATGAACTGCGCGGCCTTGGCGGCGCCGCGCGGGGTGATCGGGCCGTTGTTGCCGATCAGCCCGCAGGGGCGGCCCTCGATGCGCAGGTGGCCGCAGACGGTCTGGCGGTCGAATTCGTTCTTGAAGTCGAGGAACTCGGAGCCGTCGGCGATGCGGGCGATGATCTCGCGCACGTCGTAGGGCTTCTTCGGGTCCGCCGGCACCACGCCCAGCAGCTCTTCGGTGCTGTACAGCGGCTCGCGCCAGGTGGGCTTCACCGGGGCCGGCAATTGGGCGTTCCAGGGCAGCATGGCGAGCACCTCGCGGGCGATGCGCAGGGCGTCGGCGTCGTTCTCGGCCAGGTATTCGGCGGTGCCGGCCACCTGGGCATGCATCTCGGCGCCACCGAGTTCTTCGTCGGTGGCCACTTCGCCGGTGGCGGCCTTGAGCAGGGGCGGGCCGGCGAGGAACATCTTGGCCTTGCCACGCACCACGATGACGTAGTCCGACAGGCCCGGCTGGTAGGCCCCGCCGGCGGTGCTGGAGCCGTGCACCACGGTGACCTGGGGAATGCCCATGGCGGAGATGCGCGCCTGGTTGGCGAAGCCGCGCGCGCCTTCGACGAAGATCTCCGCCGCGTAGTTGAGGTTGGCGCCGCCGCTTTCGGTGAGGGCCACCATGGGCAGCTTGTTCTCCACGGCGATCTGCTGCAGGCGCAGGGTCTTCTTCAGGCCGGTGGGGGAGATGGTGCCGCCCTTGATGGCGCTGTTGCTGGCGCTGATCAGGCAGCGCACCCCGGCGATGTAGCCGATGCCGGCGATGATGCCGCCTCCGGCCTGGGTGCCGTCCTTGTCGTCGTGCAGCTTGTAGCCGGCCAGGGAGCACAGCTCCAGGAAGGGGCTGCCCGGGTCCAGCAGCAGGTTGAGGCGCTCGCGGGGCAGCAACTGGCCGCGCTTCTCGAACTTGGGCTTGGCGTCCTGTGCCTTGTCCAGCACCTTCTGTTCCACCTCGCGGAAGCTCGCCACTGCGGCCAGCATGGCCTCGCGGTTGCGGGCGAAGTCGTCGCCGTGGACGTCGAGTTCGGATTGGATCACGGCCATGGCTTACTCCTCGTCCTTGAACACGGCGGGCAGGTAGGCCCGGTGGAAGCCGTTGTAGGACTCGCTGGCGCGGGCCTTGCCCAGGGTCCAGGCGCGGGTGCCCTGGCTGGCGGCGCCGTCGATGCGGATGGTGTTGCCGCTGATGAAGTTGGCGCCGGGGGAGAGCAGGAAGACGATGGCAGCCGCCACCTCGGATTCGGTGCCGATGCGCTGCAGCGGGACGTGGTCCTTGAGGGAGCGGATCATCGCCTTCATCGACTCGGGGTAGGTGTCCATGCCGCTGGAGGCGATCCAGCCCGGTGCCACGGCGTTTACCCGCACTCCGGCGTGGCCCCACTCGTAGGCGGCGGTTTTGGTGAAGTTCTCCATGCCGGCGCGGGCGGCGCCGGAGTGGCCCATGCCGGGCATGCCGCCCCACATGTCGGCGAGCATGTTGACGATGCTGCCGCCGGTCTTGCTCATGCTCTGCAGGAAGACCTCCCTGGCCACCAGGAAGCCGCCCACCAGATTGGTGCGCACCACGGTCTCGAAGCCCTTCTGGTTGATGCCGATGAGCGGCGCGGGGAACTGGCCGCCGGCGTTGTTGACCAGGTGATGGATGGGGCCGCGCTCGACCACCACGGCCTTGACCATGGCCTTGACCGCTTCTTCGTCGCGGATGTCGCAGGCCTGCCAACTGGCGCTGCCGCCGTCTTCGATGATCTCGCCGGCGGTGGCTTCGAGCTTTTCCGCCTTGCGCCCCACCAGCACCACATGGGCGCCCAGGTGGGCCAGCTCGTGGGCCACGCAGCGGCCGATGCCGCTGCCACCGCCGGTGACCAGAATGGTCTGGCCGGCGAACAGGCCGGGCCGGAATACGGAGTCGTAGTTCATTGTTGTTGTCGTCCTCGTCGCGCTACAGGGTCTCGGCCAGTGCGCGCGGCACCGGTACGGGGAATTCAAGCAGTTGCTGGGCGAAGGCCTTGCCCTGCGGGTCGATGCGCAGGCTGGCGACGCCGCCGCCGCCCAGGGCGTTCTCCAGCAGGAAGTTCAGGCTGTGGGTGCCGGGCAGGTACCAGCGCTGCACGCGGCCGGTCTGCGGGTCGAGCACGTGGGCCATCCAGTCCACCACGGCCTCGGGCGTCAGCGCCTCGGCGATCCACGGCAGGAACTCGGGCCGGCGCGCCATGACGCCGATGTTGCTGTGGTTGCCCTTGTCGCCGGAGCGGGCCACGGCGAGCCTGATCAGCGGCACGCTGGCGTCGGCCTCGCCAACCGGGCGTGGCGGGTGCAGGTCTTCGGCCAGGGCCGTCGGGCCGGCGCTGCCTGCCTCGGGCAGGGCCACCGGGTGGCGCTCGCCGTCCAGCTCCACCTCCAGGCTGCAAGCGCTCTTGTCCACCAGGAAGGAGAACAGGCGGATCACCGGGTACACCGTGGGGCGGCCGCCGACGATGCCGGTCAGACCGGGGGCCATGCCGGTGGCGGCCTGGGCGATCTCGCGGGAGAAGAGGATCAGCGCCTCCTTCTTGCTGTGGCGCACGGCGAGCTTGATCACCACTTCGCGGCTGTCCTGCCGTTGGGCATGAGGCCCGTAAGTGGCTTCGCTGCCCAGCAGTTCGATGTTCACCTCGCGGTAGGGGCCCCAGCCCCGTGCGGCGAAGATTTCCTCGGTCTTGGCGATGATGGCGCGGCTCACCCGCTCGGCCTTCTTCACCGCGTCGAGGCCGGCGATCAGGCAACTGGCAGTGCAGCGGAAGCCGTCGGGGTAGGTGGCGCTGACCTTGTAGCGGTCGGTGGGCGCCAGGCCCCGGGCGCCGGAGACGCGCACGCGGTCGGTGCCGGCGGCTTCCAGGCGCACCTGGGTGAAGTCGCAGATCACATCGGGCAGCAGGTAGGCGCGCGGGTCGCCGATCTCGTAGAGCATCTGCTCGCCGACGGTGAAGGGCGTCACCAGGCCGCCGGAGCCGTCCGGCTTGGTCACGCAGAACTGGCCGTCGGCCTCCACTTCGACGATGGGGAAGCCGATGTGCTCGTAGTCCGGCACCTGTTCCCAGTCGGTGAAGTTGCCGCCGGTGCACTGGGCGCCGCATTCGATGATGTGGCCGGCGAGGGCGGCCTGGGCCAGGCGGTCGTGGTCGTCCCAGCGCCATTTGAATTCGTGGACGAGGGCGGCGCTGACCACGGCGCTGTCCACCACCCGGCCGGTGATGACGATATCGGCACCGGCCTCCAGCGCCGCGACGATGCCGGGGGCGCCCAGGTAGGCATTGACCGAGACGCACATGGGCGGCAGCGGGGCGTCGGTGAACATCTCGCGGACGCCGGCCTTGGCCAGCTCGCCCAGGCGCGGCTGCAGGTTGTCGCCATGCAGCACGGCGATCTTCAGCGCCACGCCGGCCTTCTCGCAGGCGGCGGAGAGGGCGGCAGCACAGGCCACCGGGTTGACCCCGCCGGCATTGCTGATCACGCGGATGCGCTTGTCGGCGATCTGCGGCAGCAACGGTGCCAGCACCTCGACGAAGTCGGTGGCATAGCCTTCGTCCGGCTTCTTCATGCGTGCCCCGGCGAGGATCGACATGGTGATCTCCGCCAGGTAGTCGAACACCAGGTAGTCCAGCTTCGCGCCGTTCACCAACTGGGCGGCGGCGGTGGAGGTGTCGCCCCAGAATGCGGAGGCGCAACCGATGCGTACGGCTCTGGTCATTGTTATGGCCCGTATCACTCGAGAAGGTGGGGCGACATTACCAAGCAAGCGCTTGGTTGAAAAGTGGAGTGCGGCAGTTTTTTGCCCAAGCGCTTGCTTGGGTGTCGGGCGGGGAATAGATTTCGCGAATCAAGACAGAGACTTGCGCTCCATTCTTAAGTTGGATGGGCAAGCGCCGTGCGAACGAGGTAGTGACGAGCGATGAGCCTGGACAACCCAAAAGCCCAAGACGTGATACGTGAACTGGTGGAAAGCGGGCAGATCACCGACCCGGAAAGCCCCCGCGGCAAATTGCTGCAGACCGCCGCCCACCTGTTCCGCAGCAAGGGCTACGAGCGCACCACCGTGCGCGACCTGGCCAGTGCCGTGGGCATCCAGTCGGGCAGCATCTTTCACCACTTCAAGAGCAAGGACGAGATCCTCCGCTCGGTGATGGAGGAGACCATCCTCTACAACACCGCATTGATGAAGGCCGCCCTGGCCGAGGCCGACAACCTGCGCGAGCAGGTGCTGGCGCTGATCCGCTGTGAGTTGCAGTCGATCATGGGCGGCACCGGCGAGGCCATGGCCGTGCTGGTGTACGAGTGGCGCTCGCTCTCGGAGGAGGGGCAGCGCTACATCCTCGAACTGCGCGATGCCTATGAACTGCTCTGGCTGGATGTGCTGGGCGAGGCCCGTGCCCAGGGCTACGTCCAGGGTGACCCGTTCATCCTGCGGCGCTTCCTCACCGGCGCGCTGTCCTGGAGCACCACCTGGTTCCGCCCCGAGGGCCCCATGAGCCTCGACCAGCTCTGCGAAGAGGCTCTGGCGCTGGTGCTCAAGGACGGCTGAGCGAGCATGGACTAGTCTTCCCCGGGAGCCGTCCCACCTCTCTCTCCGGGGCCAAGATGTCGGGTGTCTGGTCTATCACTTCACGGTTTTTGCTGCTGTCAGTCTGTCTGCTGACCGGCAGCGCATGGGCCGCGCTGCCCCGTGAAATTCGCGTCGGCGCCTACAACTTCCCGCCCTACATGGTGCACCCCGAGCAGGACGCCGGCAGCGGCCTGACGGTGGAGCTGGTGGCGCTGTTCAACCGGGTGCAGAAGCGCTTTCACTTCAGCATCGTGCCCACCTCTTCGGCGCGCCGGTATCGCGATCTGCAGACCGGTCGCTACGACCTCATCCTCTTCGAGGACCCTGACTGGGGCTGGGAGGGCGAACGCTACAGCCTGGTCGACATGGGCATCGACGACGCCGAGGTCTACGTGGCCCGCGCCGAACCCGGGCGCGACGAAGCCTACTTCGACACCCTCAAGGGCAAGCGCCTGGTGGTCTATGCCGGCTACCACTACGGCTTCGCCGGCTACGACGCAGACCCGGTCATGCTGCAGCAACGCTTTCAGGCTACGCTCACCTATTCCCACGACAGCAATCTGCTCATGCTTGTGCATGGTCGTGCCGATATAGCCGTGGTCACGCGGTCCTACCTCGAACAACGGCTCCAGCGGGACCCCGAACTGCGCGGCAAACTGCTTGTTTCCCGCCGGTTCGATCAGGAATACCATCTCAACGCCATGCTCAGGCCCAACGCCCCCATCGAGCCCCAGGAGTTCGAACGGCTGTTGCGGCGGCTGCAGGCGGATGAGTCTTACCAACGGCTGCTGGAGCGATACCAGTTGCCGTTCAAGAAGAACGACCGAGATTAAGAACGGCGCATACGGGGACAACATGGTTTTTGCACGTGTTTGGCGGAAGGACGGCCGACAACGGGTTGGGGGATGCAAGGAACTGTTGGCCGCACTGGCTCTGTTCGCTTCGCTGGAACCGGCGCTTGGCGCCGAGATGGTCAAGGTGGGCGGCGCCCACTTCCCGCCCTATGTGATCAAACCGGAATCGGAAGCGGCCACCGGCCTGCTGCCCGAACTGCTGGAAGCCCTCAACCAGGCCCAGACGGACTACCGCTTCGTCATGCTGCCCACGGCCATTCCGCGGCGCTTCCGCGACTTCCAGAGCGGGCGCATCGACATGGCGGTGTTCGAGAACCCCGGCTGGGGCTGGCAGGACTTCGAGGCCGCGCGCATCGACATGGGCCTGGAGGACGCCGAGATCTTCGTCGCCCACAAGCGCGACAGTCGGGGCCAGGACTACTTCCGTAGCCTGGACGGCAAGCGCCTGGCCCTCTACAGCGGCTACCACTACGGCTTTGCCGGTTTCAATGCGGACCCGGAGTACCTCATGCGCGAGTTCAACGCGATGCTGACCTACTCCCACGACAGCAACCTGCTGATGGTGCTGCGTGACCGCGCCGACATCGCCCTGGTGACGCGCTCGTACCTGGGCATGTACCTGGAGCGCAACCCGGACGTAGCCGGGCAGTTCCTCGCTTCCGACCGGGTCGACCAGTACTACCGCCACTACGCCCTGTTGCGACCGGGCGCGCCCATCAGTCCGACGCGCTTCGCCCACCTGCTGGAAGACCTGCGGGCCGATGGCAGCCTGGAGCGCATCTTCGGCCGCTACCGCATCCGCGTCAGCCCAGCTTCAGTGGATAACTCAGCAGCAGGACGTGGCAGAGATTGACCCCCAGGTGCAGGGCCACCGCCGGCCCCAGCCGACCCGAGAAGTGAAACGCCAGGCCGTAGCCCAGACCCGCCACCGTCGCCAGCACGGCGAACAGCGTGCTGAAGGGCAGGTGCACCGCACCGAACAGCAGCGTCGCCAGCAGCAGCCCCGCCCAGGGGCCCAGGCGCGCTGCCAGGCTGCGCTGCAGCAGCGCGCGGAACACCAGCTCCTCCGCCAGCACCGTCACCAGCAGGTTCACCGCCAGCCATAGTGCCAGGTGTTCCGGCCACTTCGGCACCCAGCCCACCAGCCCCAGGGCCAGCGCCAGCACCGGCACGGCCACCAGCGTCGCCAGCATCACCGCCAGGGTCGCTCCACGGCGTGGCGCCGGCACCGGGTCCGGGCGGCCCAGCCACCAGGCCAGCAGGCTCATGCCCACCAGCGCCTTGTCCCAGTTCACCCGCAGGGCGTAGGGCGGCGCGTCCGGGCTCCAGGGCGTCGGCTCGGTCAGGGAGAGGTAGGCGAAGCCCGGCACCAGGTGCGCGGCCAGGGCCACGCTGGCCAGCAGCGTCACCGGCAGCCACAGCCAGTTGGGCAGGCGTTTCGCCGCCAGCACCCAGCCGGCATAGGCCACGCCGAGTGCCAGGCCGAGCGGGCTGATGTGGCCGGTGGCATGGCCCAGGGCCAGGGTGAGCAGGGGAAGCAGGATTTGTAGATGGATAGGCATGGCACCTCCTGAGGAATCAGGTGGCGCACTTTAAGGCCATCTCGCCATCAGGTGTTGGCGGATGTGCGGGAAACCGGCCCGTGGCCGGCTTCCGTGCCGGCTCTCAGCGGTCTTCCGCGTCCTTGGCGTCCGCTTCCGCGTTGCGCTGGCGGATACGCGCCAATTGCTCCTCGGTCAGCGGAACCTTCTTCGCGGTGTCACGCAGCATCATCAGGCCGCCGACGATGGAGCCAAGGGCCAGCGCCAGGATCAGCCAGGCATACCAGGGCATGTCGATCTCCTTTGTGGATGGGGCATGTGGGGTTGGATGCTACGGCGTCATACGAAAAGTGTCTGCGCTCGGTGATGCTGCGTTGAAAACGCCCTCAGAATGCTCATTTACAGCACGTAAACTGCGCTTCTTCGGGCGTTTTCGCCTTGCCTGACCTTCGCTCGACGACTTTTCGTATAGAGCCTACGGCGCGCATGCCGTTCCGTCATTCGTTGCATCAGGCCTGCTCCCGCAGCCACGCCAGCAGCGCGGCCGGCAGGCTGCCGGGGGGCGGCGGGGCCTCGCTCAGCAGGCAGTAGCGCGAGCCATCGGCCACGAACCCCAGCGGTGCCACCAGCGCGCCGCTCGCCAGGTCGTCGCGCACCAGGTGCCACGGGCCGATGGCCACCCCCAGCCCGGCCACCGCCGCCTGCAGGCTGAAGTAGAAGTGCTCGAACACCTGCCCGCCCGGCAGGCCCGGAGCGCGACCGGCCGCCGCGCCCCAGTCCGTCCAGGCTGCTGGCCGGGTGCGGGTGTGCAGCCGGGGCGCATCCGGGCGCAGGTCGTCGGCCTCGAACCACTGGGCGGCCCGCTCCGGGCGGCACACCGGCCCCACCTGCTCCTCGAACAACGGCTCCACGTGCCAGTGCGGCGGGTGCGGGAAATCCTCGCGGCGGATCGCCAGGTCGATGCCGGTCTGGAAGGAGAAGGCCCCGCCGCCGGCCACCAGGTGAATCACCCAGTCCGGGTGGCGCGCCTGGAAGTCCGGCCAGCGCGGGATCAGCCAGCGCATCAGCAGGGTCGGCTCGCACGAGATCACCCATTGCCGCTCCCGGCGTGCCTTGGCCCGCAAGCCCTGGGCAGCCTGTTGCATCAGCGCCAGCCCGTCGTGCACCGCGCGGGCCAGGGTGCGGCCGTCCTCGGTGAGGAAGACGCGGCGGTTGCGCCGTTCGAACAGCGCCACGCCGAGATCGTCTTCCAGCAGCCGAACCGCCCGGCTCACCGCGCCATGGGTCAGGTGCAGCGCCTCCGCTGCGCGGGTGAAGTTCTCCAGACGGGCTGCGGCCTCGAAGCAGCGCAGCGCCATCAGCGAGGGCAGGCGGGCATCGCTGGATGGTGAGCCAGGCTCACCGGAATGGTCAGAAAGCATCGTTGGTCAGGCCCCTGGCTGGCTTCCTATGATCGGCACCTCTATCGAATCGCCAGGGGATACGCCATGGACGAACTGTTAGCTGTCATCACCATCACCCTGCTTGCGGTCATCAGCCCCGGGCCGGACTTCGCCCTCGTCTCACGCAACAGCCTGCTGCGCTCCCGCCGCGCCGGCGCCCTGACGGCCCTGGGCATTGGGCTGGGGGTGTTGGTGCATGTCAGCTACACCCTGGTGGGTGTCGGCGTGCTCATCCAGCAGTCGCTCTGGCTGTTCGATGCCATCCGCCTGGCCGGTGCCGCCTACCTGATCCTGCTGGGGGTGAAGATGCTGCGCAGCCAGCCCGCCGGCACCCAGGCCGAGGCGCCCGAAGCACCGCTGAGCGACGCGGCGGCCCTGCGCATGGGCTTCTTCACCAACGTGCTCAACCCCAAGACCACGGTCTTCATCGTCAGCCTGTTCCTGCAGGTGGTGCGCCCGGACACGCCCCTGGCGGTGCAGGTGGGATGGCGCTTTCATCGCCAGCGCTCACGTCGCCTGGTTCGGCCTGGTGGCGCTGTGCTTCTCTTCCGGCGCCGTGCGCCAGCGCTTGCTGGCGATGCGGCACTGGGTGGACCGCAGTTTCGGCGCGTTGCTGGTGGGCTTCGGTTGCTGGCTGGCGTTGTTTCGCCGGGGGTGAAGGTCGCCGCCAGTCCACAGCCAGCCACGGGGCTTCGTCACCCGCAGAACCCTTTGCAGAGGTGTGCGCCCGAGGCGCTTTCATCAGTCCGGGAAAGTGCGTTTGAGGCTGCTTGGTCCTGCACGGCGCCTTCCAGAGACGCCCCCGCCGCAAAGGTGGGCCTGTGCTGTCTTGCCTGCCCGGTGAGGGCTGGGATAGGTTGCGAGCCTGTCCACAACGGGGCAACGCCATGCGCAAGCCTTCAAGACACATGCACGACATGCCGCACGCACCGGCACGGTTACCGCTCGGCCTGATTCTGTTGCTGCTGTGCCTGCTCGTTGGCCTGGCCTGGGGCATCGTGCAGAAGCCTGCCCTGCTGTGGGTTGTGGCTGGCACGGCTGTGCTGGTGAAGTACTTGAGCTGGCGAGAGCAGCGACGTTTGGCGAGGCTGGCCGCGCAACGCCAGGGGCAGTCCATATGCCAGTTCGCTCGCGCCTTTCCTCGGTGGCAGGTGGACACCTGGGTGATCCGCGCCGTGTACGAGTCGCTGCACGGCTATCTCGGCGGAGGCTTGCCGATCCGTGCCGATGATCGCTTCAAGGAGGATCTGCGCCTGGACGACGAGGACCTGGAGTTCGAACTGCTGGAGGAGATGGCCCGGCTCAGTGGCCGGTCTCTGGCGGGCATCGAGGACAACCCCTTCTATGGCCGGGTCCTGCGCGTGCGTGATCTGGTGCTGCTGCTCGATCATCAGCCGCGCAGCCTTTCCCCCTGAGTGCCTGATCAGGCGCTCCGCAGCCTAGCCGAATGGCTACCGGTGCATACCGCATGTGCACAGTTTCGACAGTCGGGAGCGGGGCGTACCCGCTCCCGGTTCGGCTACCAATCGCCGAAGGGCATGTGCTTCCAGCTCGGCTCGTTGCCCAGCGCCGGCTCCTCGCGGCTGCAGAGGAACACCGGCAGGTCGCGTCGGGCGATCCAGATGTCCCCTTGCCACTTCACCACGCCGATCCGCTGGTTGGCCCAGCTCATGTACGCCCGGCGGGGCGCCGCGTTGGCGTCGCGGTAGTGGTCATGCAGCGTCGGCACCACCTCCTCGCTGAGCCAGCGGCTCAGGCAGCGGTGCTCCGGGTGCTGGTAGCGGTACAGCAGGCGATAGACGCCGGCCTCGCTGAGGGCGATGACTTCCTCGCTGCCACCGCTGGCGTGCCGCAAGCGGACGGCGCGGCGCTGGTGCGGGTCCACCAGGCGGGGCAGGCGACCGGGCTTCAGCGCGCCGATCATCCGCGCGAAGTCCATGGCCACGAACCAGGGCTGGTTGTCGACCATGGCGGCACGGAGCTGGTGGTTGTGGCGTTGGAAAACGATGGGTCTATGTGCGTCGTGCATGGTGTTGCTCCTGTAAGTGATTTCAGGATCGCCACCCACGCTGTCAATCGAAGGGTGGCAAACCGCGCGGGGTTGACAGACCGGTTACAGGACCCGGCAGACCCGAGGGTCTCCCCGCGCGATCTGCCATGACGCAGTGCAGTCAGAAAACTGCATACGAACACGTGCCTGCAAAAAACGTCCGCCGTTTTTCGCATGCACTTGAAGCGCAATCGCGCCTGTAAGTTCGGGCTGTCAAACCCGGCCGCGGGATTGACCGCGACGCCGGGAGGATAGGGAGGTGGGGGAGGGAGAGCAAGGGGCATGGCCAACGCCCCGGGCTGGGGATGCTGTGCGACGGGGTGGTGGCGGATCGCATGGGGTTGGCGAGCCGGCTAGTAGGGGCCGGCAGACCCGAAGGTCT
>NZ_LXJQ01000016.1:0-93660 GCF_001728925.1 Pseudomonas sp. 1D4 | reverse complement strand
TTTTTTTATGACCGGCGGTTTGAGCGTGGCGGACGTGTCCAGTGCTCAGGGCGTCCGGTGTTGCACTCCTTCTTCTCGACGAAGGCCCTCATCCAGTCGGCCAGACGCCCGGGGCGGGCCAGCAGTTGCCAGTGGCCGGCGTCCACTTCGCGCCGCAGCAGGTCCGGGGCCCAGCGTTCCAGGCCGTCGAACAGTTGAGGCCGCACGTAGCGGTCACGGGTCTGCACCACCAGTTGCACCGGCACCCGGGTGGGGCGTTGGCGAGCGGCGAACAGGCGCGGCATGAAGTTGGCGCGGTAGAGCTTCACCCCGTGCTGGCCGTCGGCCAATTGGTGTGGGTTGCGCTCCGGCTCGCGGATGCGCTCCATCTGCCGCATCAGGGTCGGCCAGGCTCTCGCCAACCCCATCCGCCAGCACAGCTCCGGCAGCCAGGGCGTCTGGAAGAAGGCGATGTACCAGGAGCTGACCAGTTGCCCGAGCGCCTGCAGCCAGCCGCGTGGGGCGAGGCGTCCGAAGCGGGCGCGCATCCAGTGGCCGACGTGGTCCAGGCAGGGCCCGGAGAGGCTGGTGTAGGAGGCCAGCAGCGGCTCGAAACGCGGGTCGGTCACTGCCTCCCAGCTCTGGATCGAGCCCCAGTCGTGGGCCACCAGGTGCACCGGGCGGTCCGGGCTGTGGGTGCGGATCACCGCTTCGAGGTCGTTGGCCAGGTGTACCAGGCGGTAGTCCCGCACCCGCCGGGGGGCTTCGGAGTCGCCGGCGCCGCGCACGTCGTAGGCGATGATCCGGTAGTCGGCGGCCAGCTCGCGCACCAGGGGCAGCCAGACCCGGTGGTTGTCGGGGTAGCCATGCACCAGCAACAGCACGGGGCCCTTGGCGTTGCCCCATTGGTAGGTGGCCAGGCGCACGCCATCGCCCTGGATGAGGGTGCGTTGGGGTTCGAGGTTGAGCGGTGCGTTCATGGACGTGCTCCCGGGCGTGAGGTGAGCCTGGGGCACGAATCGTGACATCAGGCGATGTCACGGATTGTCAGTGAGACGCCAGCGCCTGGCCAGTTGCCGTGCCCGCAGCGTTACCCCGTTACCCCTGGCCGGAAGCCCTTGCCCTGCCTGGCTTTGCGGGTTTCTGCGGGGTGTGGGACGGGAAGGGGAGGCAGCAAGTCCAGCCATAGGATAGGGCGGGGCGGGCGTGTTGTTGGCGGTCCGGGGGCAGGGCTATGATCCGCCTCCATGAAGACACCCCAACCCTTCCTGTCCCGCCTGCTGGCCCGTGCGCCGGCCGAGGGGGATGCCCTGCCCGAGGCGGTGGAATACACCGTCGATGAACTGGCCCGCGAGGCCGGCACCACCGTGCGCAACCTGCGGGCCTACCAGGACCGCGGCCTGCTGCCGCCGCCGGAGCGTCGCGGGCGGGTGGGTATCTACAACGGCGGGCACCTGTCGCGGCTGCTGCTGATCGGTCAGTTGCTGGAGCGCGGCTACAGCATCGCCAGCATCCGCGAGCTGCTGGAGGCCTGGGAGCAGGGGCGCGACCTGGCCCATGTGCTGGGCCTGGACGCTGCCATCGCCGGGGCCTGGGGCCAGCCGGAGCCGACCCGCCTGGGCTTCGACGAGCTGATCGCGTTGTTCGGCGAGGCGCTGACCGACGACACCCTGGACCGCGCCCGCGAGCTGGGGCTGGTGGAGTTCGCCGGGGATCACCTGCGGGTGCTGAATCCGCGCATCTTCAACGCCGGGGTGCAACTGCATCGGTCCGGCATCCCGCTGGCGGTGCTGCTGGAGCAGTTCGCGCTGATCCGCCAGCAGGTGGCACCGGTGGCCGATGGCATCGTCGGCATGATCGTCGCCCACCTGGTCAACCCGCTGCTCAGCAGCAGCCTGCCCCACGTTTCCGAGCTGGAGGCGCTGAACCGGCAACTGCTGGCCCTGCGGCCGCTGGTGGAGGAGGTGGTGGACAGCGAGCTGGCGCGGGGGCTGCAGGCGTCGGCCAACCAGGAGCTGGGTGGCCGTGTCGGTGAGCTGCTGAAGGGTTTCCTCAAGGTTTAGCCCTCCGCCTGAGCGAGGGGCTGGTTGGGTGCCGCCGCTCAGCGCAGCGTCACATGGCGGCTGATCAGCGCCCGCAGCGCGGCGGGCTTCACCGGCTTGGCGAGGTAGTCGAGCCCGGCGGCGTGGACTTCGGCCACCAGTTCGGCACGGGCGTCGGCGCTGATCACCACGCCGGGCACCGGGCCGCCCATGCGGGTGCGCAGCCAGCCCATCAGCTCGGTGCCGGTCTCGCCCTCGTCGAGGTGGTAGTCCACCAGTACCAGTTCCGGGCGCACGGCCTCTTCCAGCAACTGCTCGCACTCCAGGCGGTTGCGCGCGGTCCAGACGCGGCACCCCCAGCGCGACAGCAGGCTGTCCATGCCGGTGAGGATGCTGTCCTCGTTGTCGATGCACAGCACCTGGGTGCCGTTGAGGGCCTGGCCGGCACCTTCCTGCGGCTGGCGTGCCGGGGCCGGGCGGGCCTGGCGCGCCACGGGCACGGTGACGCTGAAGACGCTGCCCTTGCCGGGCCAGGAGCGTACTTCCAGCCGGTGGCCGAGCACGCGGCAGAGGCCGTCTGCAATCGCCAGGCCCAGGCCCAGGCCCTTTTCGGCACGGGTCTGGTGGCTGTCGAGGCGCTTGAACTCCTCGAAGATGACCTTGCGCTTGTCCTCGGGGATGCCGGGGCCGCGGTCCCAGACTTCCAGGCGCAGGGAGTCGCCTTCGCGGCGCGCGCCCAGCAGCACGTGGCCCTTGGCGTAGCGGAAGGCGTTGGTGAGAAAGTTCTGCAGCACCCGGCGCAGCAGCTTGGCGTCGCTCTCGATGTTTAGCCGGCTGCCACACAGGCGGAACTGCACGCCCTGTTCCTGGGCCAGGGCCCTGAACTCGGCCCCCAGGGTGTCGAACAGGCTGGCCAGGGGGAAGGTGGTGCGGTCGGGGGTGATGCGGCCGCTTTCCAGCCGCGAGATGTCCAGCAGGTCGGTGATCAGGTCTTCGGCCGAACGCAGCGAGCTGTCGAGGTGCCCCACCAGTTCGCGGGCCTCGGGCGGCAGCGCTTCCAACTGGTGGGCGAGGGCAGCGGAGAACAGCCGCGCGGCGTTCAGCGGCTGCATCAGGTCGTGGCTGACGGCGGCGAGGAAGCGCGTCTTCGACTGGTTGGCGGCCTCGGCCGTGCCCTTGGCCTCGATCAGCGCCTGGTTCAGTTGGGACAGCTCCTGGGTGCGTTCGACGACGCGCTGCTCCAGGCTTTCGTTGGATTCCTTGAGGGCGTGCTCGGCCTCGCGGAAGGCGGTGATGTCGGTGAAGCTCATGACGAAGCCGCCGCCGGGCATGGGGTTGCCGATCAGCTCGATGACCCGGCCGTTGGGGAACAGTCGCTCGGAGGTGTGGGCGTTGCCCTGGCGCATCCAGTACAGCCGGCGGGAGACATGGGCTTCGGCATCACCGGGGCCGCACAGCCCGCGCTCGGCGTTGTAGCGGATGATGTCGGCGATGGGCCGGCCGACGCTGATCAGCCCTTCCGGGTAGTCGAACAGTTCCAGGTAGCGGCGGTTCCAGGCCACCAGGCGCAGTGACTGGTCCACCACGCTGATGCCCTGGGTGATGTTCTCGATGGCGCCCTGCAGCAGGGCGCGATTGAACTGCAGCACTTCGGAGGCTTCGTCGACGATGCGCACAACGTCCTCCACCTGCATCTCGCGGCCTTCGATTGCAGCCTTCACCACCGCGCGGGCCGAGGAGGCGCCGAGCACACCGGCCAGCAGCCGCTCAGTGTGGGTGATCCAGTCCTGGTTGGCGTTCTGCGTGGGGTTGAAGCTGGTGCCCTGGCGGTAGGCGAAGCGGGCGAAGCTCTGCCGTGCGCGTTCCTCGCCGACGAAGCGGGCGGCGAGCATCAGCAGGTCTTCCACCTGCACCGCCAGCAGCGAGCGACCACTGGGGCGTGCCGAGACTACCTGGCCGATGAAGCGGCTGGCCTGCCAGTGTTCGGACACGCGGGTGCGGGAGAACACCGAGACCCAGGCGAACAGCAGCCAGTTGCCGGCGAGGGAGATGACCACGCCCTGGGTTTGCGGGTCGATAGGCAGCTTGAGCGGGTTGGCCATCAGCCAGGCCAGGCCGGGGAAGGCCTCCAGCGGCCAACCGAGGCCGCGTGCCACCAGTGGCAGCACCAGGGTGTAGGCCCAGAGTGCCGAGCCGGCGGCCAGCCCGGCGAATACGCCCCGGCGGTTGGCCTGCTTCCAGTAGAGGGCGCCGGCCATGGCCGGGCCGAGCTGGGCGATGGCGGCGAAGGCGATCTGGCCGATGGTGGCCAGGCTCGCGGTGGAGCCCAGCAGGCGGTAGCTGACGTAGCCCAGCAGGATGATCACCACGATGCTGATGCGGCGCACCGAGAGCATCCAGTGGCGGAACACTTCGAATGGGCGTTCGGCGTTCTGCCGGCGCAGCAGCCAGGGCAGCAGCATGTCGTTGGAGACCATGGTCGAGAGGGCCACGGCTTCGACGATCACCATGCCGGTGGCCGCCGACGCGCCGCCGATGAAGGCCAGCAGGGCCAGGGCCGGGTGGGCTTCGGCCAGGGGCAGGCTGATGACGAAGGAGTCCGGCATCACGCCGGCAGGCAGCAGCATCATGCCGGCCAGGGCGATGGGCACGACGAACAGCGCGGCCAGGGCGAGGTACACCGGGAACACCCAGCGGGCGGTGCGCAGGTCGCGGGCGTCGATGTTCTCCACCACCGCTACGTGGAACTGCCGGGGCAGGCATACGAAGGCGGTCATGGCCACGGCGGTCTGCACGATGAGCGTCGGCCACTCCACCGGGTGGTTCCAGAAGCTTTCCAGTTGCGGGGCGAGCAGGGCGCGGCGGGTGAGGTCGTCGAAGCCGTCGAAGAGCACGAAGCTGACGTAGGTGCCCACCGCGAGGAACGCCAGCAGCTTGACCAGCGATTCGAAGGAAATCGCCATCACCATGCCTCGGTGGTGTTCGGTGGCATCCAGGTTGCGGGTGCCGAAGAGGATGGTGAATAGCGCCAGCACCAGGGACACGATCAGTGCCGTGTCCTGGGCACGGGTACCGGTGGAGTCCGCGCCGGAGCCCACCAGCAGGTTGACGCCGAGGACGATGCCTTTGAGCTGCAGGGCGATGTAGGGCAGCACGCTGACCAGGCAGATCAGCGCCACCACCACCGCCAGCGCCTGGGACTTGCCGTAGCGGGCGGCGATGAAGTCGGCGATGGAGGTGATGTTCTCCTGCTTGCTGATCAGCACCATCTTCTGCAGCACCCAGGGGGCGAACACCATCAGCAGGATGGGCCCCAGATAGATGGGCAGAAAGGCCCAGAGCTGCCCGGCGGCCTGGCCGACGGCGCCGAAGAAGGTCCAGCTGGTGCAGTACACCGCCAGCGACAGGCTGAACATCAGGGCACGCGCCCGGGGCGGCATCGGGGCGCTGCGGCGATCGCCGTAGAAGGCGATGCTGAACAGCACCGCCATGTAGAGGAGGGCGACCGCGGCGATCAGCCCGCTGGACAACGACATGCAGACTCCGGAGGAAAGGGGGCGGGCAGGGCCCGGGCACAGGCTGCAGTTTCGCACCAAAGGTCATTTCCGTCAGGCGGCTGCTACCAAGGTCGCAGGCGGACTTGAGCGCCTCTTGCCGGGCTGTTAGCTTGGCTTGCCGCGCCGGGCCTGGAGCCCGCCGCAGCCCTGCCAGGCAACCGCGTCCGGTTGTCGCGTAGAACGGGCAGGGGTTATTCGCCTGAGGAGGGCGCAGATGTTCAATCCGCAACCGGTCACCCTGCAGCGTGGCGCATTGCGCCTGGAGCCACTGGGGGAGGCCGATGTCAGCGAGTTGGCGGCCCTGGCCGAAGCCAATCGCAACGAACTGGTCTACATGAGCGGCCCGCTGCGGCCGGACTGGTATCGCCAGGCCATCGCCCAGCAGCGAGAAGGCCAGGCCGTGGTGTTCGCCATCCGCCTGGGTGACCGCCTGGTGGGCACCAGCCGATTCGCCGAATTCATGCCCGCCCTGCCCGCCGTGGAGATCGGCTGGACCTGGCTGGCCGGCAGTGAGCACGGCACTGGCCTCAATGCCTCGATCAAGTACCTGATGCTGCGCCACGCCTTCGAGGAGTGGCAGGTGGTACGGGTGCAACTGAAGACCGCCGGCAGCAACCTGCGCTCGCAGCGGGCCATCGAGAAGCTCGGTGCGGTGCGCGAGGGCGTGCTGCGCAACCACCGCCGCCTGGCCGATGGACGCCTGGACGACAGCGTCATGTTCAGCATCACCGACCACGAGTGGCCGGCGCTGAAGCAGGCCCTGGAAGCCGCATTCGTCCAATGAACACGGGCGGTGAGCGCACGCGCTTCTGGCAGGCCAGTGCGCTGAGCGGGGTCGAACTCCTGCACGCGCGCTACATCCAGCAGCGCTTCGCGCCCCATGTGCATGAGGGGTACGTCTTCACCATCCTCGAATCCGGCGCTCAGCGTTTTCGTCATCGCGGCAGCGATCACCTGGCCGCCGTCGGCAGCATGGTGCTGATCAACCCTGACGAACTGCACACCGGCTCCAAGGCCCATGAGGAAGGGTGGCGCTACCGAGGGTTCTACCCCGACCTGCACCGGGTGACCGATGTGCTGGACGAGCTGGAGATCGCCACCGGTGGCCTGCCCACCTTCGCCGACAGCGTGCTGCATGACCCTGAGGTGACCCGCCGCTTCCTCGACCTGCACTGCCTGCTGGAGCGCAATGCCTCGGCCCTGGAGCAGCAGGTGGCCTGGCGTGAGGCGATCCTGCTGCTGTTCAGTCGTCATGCGCGCATCGGTGCTCCACGGCCGGCGGGGCAGGAGCCCCAGGCCGTGGCGCTGGCCCGCGAGGTGCTGGCAGCGCGCCTGGCCTCGCCTCCATCCCTGGAGGAGCTGGCTGCCCTGGTGGGGCTTTCGCCGTTCCACTTTGCCCGGGTCTTCCAGCGTTCTACAGGGATGCCTCCCCACACGTGGCTCAAGCAGCGTCGCCTGGAGCAGGCACGGGCCATGCTGCGCAGCGGTTGTGCGCCGTTGTCGGTGGCCATGCAGTTGGGCTTTGCCGACCAGAGCCACCTGACCCGTCAGTTCAAGCAGACCTACGGTATAGGCCCCGGCGAGTACCGGACCGCCAGCGCAAGATCGTTCAAGACCGACTGAGCGTCGGCTGGCAGAGTACGGGGACAAGGAGAATCCCATGTCCCGCTCTACAGAATTCGTCCGCGGCGTGCGCGACATCGTGCCGATGCTCATCGGCGCCATGCCCTTCGGCATCATCTACGGCACCCTGGCCGCCGGCGCTGGCCTCGATGCCTGGCAGACCCTGGGCATGTCCCTGCTGGTGTTCGCCGGCTCGGCCCAGTTCATCGCCATCACCCTGCTGGGTGGCGGTGCCGGGGTGGCGGTGGTGCTGCTCACCACCCTGGTGGTGAACCTGCGCCACGCCCTCTACAGCGCCACCTTGCAACCTTTCGTGCGGCACCTGCCGCGGCGCTGGCGCCTGTTGCTGGCCTTCTGGCTCACCGACGAGGCATTCGCCGTGGTGCAGCACCGTTATGCGGAGGAGGACGACTCGCCGCTCAAGCACTGGTACTTCCTTGGTGCGGCGCTGGCGATGTACCTGAGCTGGGTGTCCTACACCCTGGTGGGGGTGGTGTTCGGCCAGGCGGTGCCCAACCTGGCGGCCTGGGGGCTGGACTTCGCCATGCTGGCGACCTTCATCGGCATCGTCGTGCCCATGCTGCGCAACCGCCCGCAGGTGGCGGCGGCGCTGGTGGCCGGCGCGGTGGCGGTGGCGTGCCAGGGCCTGCCCTACAAGCTCGGGCTGATGGCGGCGGCGCTGGCCGGCATCGTGGTGGGCGTGGTGCTGGAGCGCCGTGATCGTCTGGACCTGCTGGGGGAGGCCCTGTGATGGAAACCTGGTTGCTGATCCTCGGCATGGCCGCGATCACCTTTGCCATTCGCTACAGCCTGTTCGCCTGGCCGGACCTGCGCTTCCCGCCGGTGGTGCGCCAGGGGCTGCACTACGTGCCCACGGCGGTGCTCACCGCCATCGTGGTGCCGGGCATGCTGATGCCTGACGGCGAGCACCTGGCCGTGGCGCTGGACAACGCCTACCTGCTGGGCGGGTTGGGCTGCATCCTCATTGCCGCGCTGACCCGGCACCTGCTGGCGACCATCCTCGGTGGGCTGCTGCTGTTCTTCGCGCTGCGGGCGTACCTGGGGCAGTTGCCGATCTAGGCAGGAAATCCGCGCCGTTTCAAACATCCTCGCGGCAGATGTGGCTTTCCGACCGGGTCCTGATGTCCAATCAGCGATGTGCGATCCCCTGCGGGGCACATTCTCGCCAACCATCAGGTACCAAGGACGATGAGCCAACATTCGCAATTCGCTCTGCTGGGCACTCGGCGCTTTCTGCCGTTCTTCGTGACCCAGCTGCTCGGGGCCTTCAACGACAACATCTTCAAGCAGTCGCTGATCCTGGCGATCCTCTACAAGCTGGCGATCTCCGGCGACAAGGGGATCTACGTCAACCTCTGCGCGCTGTTGTTCATCCTGCCGTTCTTCCTGTTTTCCGCTCTGGGCGGCCAATTCGGTGAGAAGTACGCCAAGGACGCGCTGATCCGTGTCATCAAGCTGGCGGAGATCGTCATCATGGCGGTCGGTGCGCTGGGCTTCTTCTTCGACAACCTCTGGCTGCTGCTGGCGGCATTGTTCGCCATGGGGACCCACTCGGCGCTGTTCGGCCCGGTGAAGTACTCGATCCTGCCCCAGACTCTGCGAGAGCAGGAGCTGGTGGGAGGCAACGCGCTGGTGGAGATGGGCACCTTCCTGGCGATCCTCGCCGGCACCATCGGCGCGGGCATCATGATGTCCGCCGCGAACTACGAGCCGATCGTGGCCGGCGCCATCCTGCTCACTGCCTGCCTGGGCTACCTGGCCAGCCGGGGCATTCCCCGTGCGGCGGCGACCATGCCGGAGCTGAAGCTGGAGTGGAACATCTTCGTGCAGTCCTGGCGCATCCTGCGCTTGGGTCTGGAGCAGCGGCCGTCGGTGTCGCGCTCGCTGGTGGGTAACTCCTGGTTCTGGTTCCTTGGTGCCGTCTACCTGACGCAGATCCCGGAGTATTCGAAGGATCTGCTGTACGGCGATGAGAGCGTGGTGACGCTGATCCTCACGGTGTTCTCGGTGGGTATCGCCATGGGCTCGATGCTGTGCGAGCGGCTCTCCGGCGGCAAGGTGGAGATCGGCCTGGTGCCCTTCGGCTCCATTGGCCTGACGCTGTTCGGCATCCTGCTGTGGTGGCACTCCGGTGGCTTCCCACAGGGGGCCCAACCCCATGACTGGCTGGCGGTGCTGAGCGAGCCGCAGGCGTGGATGATCCTGGCGGACATCTTCGGCATCGGCCTGTTCGGCGGCTTCTACATCGTGCCGCTGTATGCCCTGATCCAGTCGCGCACCGCCGAGAACGAGCGGGCGCGGGTGATCGCGGCCAACAACATCCTCAACGCCTTGTTCATGGTGGTTTCGGCTATCGCCTCGATCCTGTTCCTGAGCGTGGCCGGGCTGTCGATCCCGCAGCTGTTCCTGGTGGTGTCGCTGATGAACATCGCGGTGAACAGCTACATCTTCAAGATCGTCCCCGAGTTCAGCATGCGCTTTCTGGTGTGGCTGCTCGGCCACTCCATGTACCGCGTGCACCATCGCGGCCTGGAGGCGATCCCGGAGGAGGGCGCGGCGCTGCTGGTGTGCAACCACGTGTCCTTTGTCGACGCGCTGCTGATCGGCGGCGCCGTGCGCCGGCCGGTGCGTTTTGTCATGTACTACAAGATCTACAACCTGCCGGTGCTCAACTTCATCTTCCGCACGGCCGGCACCGTGCCGATCGCCGGCCGCAGCGAGGACCTGCTGGTCTACGACCGTGCGTTCAAGAAGATCGACGAGTACCTGAAGGCCGGCGAGGTGGTGTGCATCTTCCCCGAGGGCAAGCTGACCGGCGATGGTGAGATGAACGAGTTCAAGAGCGGTGTGGAGCGCATCCTCGAACAGAACCCGGTGCCGGTGATCCCGATGGCGCTGCAGGGCCTGTGGGGCAGCTTCTTCAGCCGCGACCCGAACAAGGGCTTCTTCAGGCGCTTCTGGTCCCACATCAACCTGGTGGCAGGCCCGGCGCTGGCGCCGGAGACGGTGGACCGCCTCAGTCTGCAGGCGTCGGTGGCGGCGCTGCGCGGTGATGTGCGCTGATCGACCCCCGGAATGAAAGAGCCCGCCAGAAGGCGGGCTTTTTCATGGGTGTGATTCAGGTGCTCATCTTGAGCCCGATCAGCCCGAAGATGATCAGTGCGACGCTGCCCAGGCGCATCAGCGCGACCGATTCGCCGAACAGGATGACGCCGGCGATGACGGTGCCGACGGCACCGATGCCGGTCCAGATCGCGTAGGCGGTACCCAGGGGCAGGTGCTTCATGGCCAGGCCCAGCAGGCCGAGGCTGATGGCCATGGCGAGCACGGTGAGGGCGGTGGGCAGCGGGCGGGTGAAGCCTTCGGTGTATTTCAGGCCGACGGCCCAACCCACTTCGAACAGGCCGGCGAAGAACAGGATGATCCAGGACATGGTGACCTCCAGAGGGGGCGGAATGGGGGCCGTCCCCGGGTAGTCACTGCAGCGCCGCACTGAAGGCGAGGCTGGAAGTGGCAGGGCCGTCCCTGCGTTTGCGCAGTATTTTGCACATTCTGGCTGGGTGGACAAGTCCGTACTGCCAGGTGGCTGTCCGTCAGTGCTATGTGCGGCTGTCGGAATCGGTTTCGCTCATGCGTCGGAAGATGGCGGCCAACAATGACCCCGAGAGGTTGTGCCAGACGCTGAAGAGCGCGCTAGGCACGGCGGCCAGGGGTGAGAAGTGGGCGTTGGCCAAGGCCGCGCCGAGCCCGGAGTTCTGCATGCCCACTTCGATGGAAAGGGTCTTGCGCTGGGCCAGCGGCAGGCCGAAGACGCGGCCGGCGAGGTAGCCCAGCGCCAGGCCGAAGCCGTTGTGCAGCACCACTACTGCCATGATCAGCAGGCCGGATTCGGCGATCTTCGCCTGGCTGGCAGCGACGACGCCGGCCACGATGGCGACGATGCACAGCACCGAGACCAATGGCAGCACCTGCTCGGCCACCTGCACCCGTGCGCCCAGCAGACGCTGCGCCACGATGCCGAGGGCAATGGGCGCCAGCACCACCTGCAGGATGGACATGAACAGGGCACTGAACTGCACCGGCAGCCAGGCCGAGGCCAGCAGCCAGATCAGGGCGGGCGTGACCAGTGGTGCCAGCAGGGTGGTGACGGCGGTGATGGCGACGGACAACGCCACATCCCCGCGGGAGAACCAGGTCATCACGTTCGAGGCCGTGCCGCCCGGGCAGCAGCCGACCAGAATGACGCCGACGGCGATCTCTGGTGGTAGCTGCAGAATCCGGCAGAGCAACCAGGCCAGGCTCGGCATGACGATGAACTGGGCCAGCACGCCAATCAGCACCCACAGTGGCCGCCGCGCGACTTCGCGGAAATCCGCTGCCTTCAGTGTCAGGCCCATGCCGAACATCACCAGCCCCAGCAACGGCACGATCCATTGGGTGATCGGCAGGAAGGGCGCCGGGACGCAGAACGCCAGCACGGCGAACAGCAGGATCCAGAGGGCGAAGGTGTTGCCGACGAAGCGGCTCAGGGCAGCGAGGGCGCGCATGGTCATTCCTTGTCGTTATCGTGAAAGCGCCGGCTCTTGGCCGGCGCTTCGGGAGGTTCAGATGCCCTGGGGAATCTCTTCGCCGCCGAGGGCGTCGAGCAGTTGGGGCAGGAACTCCACCAGTGTCAGCATCATCAGGGTGAAGCTGGCATCCAGTTGGGCGAGGGCGTCTTCGCCGCCGTCCTGCTCGGCCTTCTCCTGCAGCAGGTCTTCGAAGCGCAGGCGCTTGATCACCAGCTTGTCGTCGAGGATGAAGGAGAGCTTGTCCTGCCAGGCCAGGGAAAGCTGGGTGACCAGCTTGCCGGAAGAAAGGTGCAGCTGGATCTCGTCGCTGGTCAGGTCCTGGCGCTTGCAGCGCACCACGCCGCCGTCTTCGTCGGTGTCACGCAGCTCGCATTCGTCGAGGACGTAGAAGTCCTTGGCGGCTTCCTGGGTCTTGACCCACTCGGTGAGGGTGGCGGTGGGGGCAATCTTCACCGAGGCAGGGCGCACCGGCAGCGAGCCGATGGCCTCGCGCAGGGTGGAGAGCAGGTCTTCGGCGCGCTTCGGGCTGGAGGCGTCCACCAGGATCAGGCCCTGGGCCGGGGCGATGGCGGCGAAGGTGGCCGACTTGCGGATGAAGGCGCGGGGCAGCAGGGTCTGGACGATCTCGTCCTTCAACTGGTCGCGCTCCTTCTTATAGACCTTGCGCATCTGCTGGGTCTCGATCTCGTCGACCTTCTCCTTCAAGGCGTCCCGCACCACACTGCCGGGCAGGATGCGTTCCTCCTTGCGGGCGGCCACCAGCATGAAGCCCTCGCTCACGTGGACCAGCGGCGCGTCCGCACCTTTGCCGAAAGGCGCCACGAAGCCGTAGGTGGTCAGTTCCTGGCTGGCGCAGGGGCGGGCCGGCTTGGTGGCCAGGGCGGCCTCCAGGGCATCGGCGTCGAAGGGCACATCCTGGGTGAGGCGATAGACGAGCAGGTTGCGGAACCACATAAGAGGAACTCTCCAGAAACAAAGGCCGCATTATTCTCGTCCCGGGCCTGCAGGCCAACCCTGCGCTAAGCCTTTGGAACGGCTGAAAAAAATTTTTGAAAAAGGGCTTGCCAGAGTTCGAATGCATCCCTAGAATGCGCACCACTTCGAGAGTGAAGGGTGATTAGCTCAGCCGGGAGAGCATCTGCCTTACAAGCAGAGGGTCGGCGGTTCGATCCCGTCATCACCCACCAATCTCGGGGTAACGCGCAGCGGTAGTTCAGTCGGTTAGAATACCGGCCTGTCACGCCGGGGGTCGCGGGTTCGAGTCCCGTCCGCTGCGCCATATTGCAAAGCCCTCAGGTAGCGATACCTGAGGGCTTTTTCGTTTGTCCCGGTTTTTTCGGTGCGATTCCGGATCAGGCGAATGGTCGTGAAAAGCCGCAAAATCCTCGCCCTGACGCTGAACTTATTCCCCTGTTTTCGATCCTAAGTGCCCATAGCCACTGATCGCAGCGGCCTGCTAAGCTCGCCGCTTCTTCGAACATGCCCTCACGGCGTACAGACTAAGGAATCAGCATGAAACAAACTCGGTTGGCGGCAGCGGTGGCCCTGGTGGGCCTGGTGCTCGCAGGCTGCGACTCCCAGACCAGCAGCGTCGAGCTGAAGACCCCGGCCCAGAAGGCGTCTTACGGTATCGGCCTGAACATGGGCAAGAGCCTCGCCCAGGAAGGCATGGATGACCTGGATTCCAAAGCCGTCGCCCTGGGTATCGAAGACGCCATCGGCAAGAAGGACCAGCGCCTGAAGGACGAAGAGCTGGTCGAAGCCTTCGCCTTCCTGCAGAAGCGTGCCGAAGAGCGCATGACCAAGCTGAACGAAGAGTCCGCCAAGGCGGGCAAGAAGTTCCTGGAAGAGAACGGCAAGCGCAAGGAAGTCACCACCACTGCTTCCGGTCTGCAGTACGAAGTGGTCAAGAAGGCCGACGGCGCCCAGCCCAAGCCCACCGATGTGGTCACTGTCCATTACGAAGGCAAGCTGACTGACGGCACCGTGTTCGATAGCTCCATCCAGCGTGGCAGCCCGATCGACCTGCCGGTGGGTGGCGTGATCCCCGGTTGGGTGGAAGGCCTGCAGCTGATGCACGTGGGTGAGAAGTACAAGCTGTACATCCCGTCCGAGCTTGCATACGGCGCGCAGAGCCCGAGCCCGGCGATCCCGGCCAACTCGGTCCTGGTCTTCGACCTGGAACTGATCGGCATCAAGGATCAAGGCGCTGAGCAAGGTGCTGCCCCGCAGCAATAATGCCCGGTCGACCAGACGCCCCGCTTAGCGGGGCGTTTTCGTTTGTGCCTTGCTTTTGATAGGCGCTCCTGACCGTAACGGAACTGCGGGTTAGCAAACGAACCCCGGCTCGACCAGCAGGTCTGAAAGGGGGTGGAGACACACCGGCCTGTTACGGTTATGCACACGGGCGTGCAGCCACGGATTTGTCACTGCGACGGGCTGCCGCAGCGGCTGGTCAAAAAATCAACTAATTGATTTCGTTGGATTTTTTCGGCGTGGCGAAAAAATCGCCGATCTAAGCGGAAGCCTCGTGGTGCGGGGCTTTCATGGCGCAATCAATACACTGTCAACAAGGTTATCCACAGGTTCTGTGAGTAACCGCCGAAGGGCCCGTTCTACGCGGTTCGGAGACTCGAGACATGAAGGCACCGTGGAATTTCGAACGTTACCTGCCCCTGGCTGGCCGATTCCTGGTCCGTGGTCGGCTACCGGCCTTGCTGTTGGCCGTCACCCGAAAGAGTGCCCGCCAGGGTGGTCGTCTGGGTGGGGCGCGGGAGGACCTGAAGCTGCTGATGGCACTTTGCGTGGCGCGGGCTCGCGGGCAATACCGGGATCTGAGTCCCAAAGCACTGTTGTCCGTGGTGGCCGGACTGGTCTACTTCCTGACGCCGGTGGATGCGATCCCCGACTGGGTGCTGGGGGCGGGCCTGATCGATGATCTGGCGGTGCTGGCTTGGGTCATGCGCACCTGGGGCCGGGAGCTGGAGGCGTTCCGTCGCTGGCGAGATGCCCAGGCACCGGAGGTGGTCGCACGCCTGGAACAGCTCCCTGCACCGCAAGAGCTGTCAGAGGAATTCAACTGATCCCGAGGGCCTGCCTACCCGGTCATGCTCCGTTCATGTAGGGCCCCGTAGGCCGATTCGCCCTGTTAAGATGGCCGCCTGCAAGGAAGGTGCTGAGACGTCGGCACTGCTGTCCACGGGAGTTGCAATGAACGTGCAAGTGATCATGCGTGACGGCGAAGCAGAATACGCCGTATTGCCCTGGGCCGATTACCAGGCGCTGCTGCAGGCCGCCGGACAGGCTGCGCCTGCCTCGGCCCCCGCCGATACCCATCCCCTGCGCGAGCTGCGGGCACTGCGCGAAGCCCGCGGCCAGAGCATCGAGCAATTGGCGCGTGCGGTGGGTATCAGCCCGGTCTACCTGAGGCTGATCGAGGAGGGTGAGCGCGAGCCTGATGCCGCCATCCAGCGGTCCCTGGCCGTGACCCTGGGTATCGCTGGCTGGGAGGTGCAATGAGCGTGCGCATCAGTCGCCAGCACTGGCAGTCGCTGTTGAATGAGCTGGAGGATGCGCGGCGACAGCGCCATCTCCTCACCTACCGGGCCTTGGTGGAGCGCCTGCAACTGCCGAGCCCGGCGATGCAGACCCTCACCGCCGCCCTCGAACACCTGGCCGCACTGGATGCCCGTGCCGAACGGCCTTTGCGCAGTTCTCTGGTGATCAGCCAGGGTGCCAGCCGCCTGCCGCGTACGGGCTTCTTCGAGTTCGTGGTACGGCTGGGGCGTTTCTCCGGTCCTCCGGACGGCGTTGCTGCTGCCTCCTGGCATGCTGCCGAGGTGGTTCGCGTCTTCGAATTCGACTACCCCGAGGAGCTCTGATGGCTATCTGGAAATTGCGCGCCTGGCTGGGTTACGCAGTGGCTCGCTGGCTGCTGCGTTTCCCGTCGCTGGTGCGCAACCCGCGCACCTGGAACTGGATGCAGGGGCAGTACGCCCGGCAGGCCAACCTCGGGCATGTGGCGGCTCAGCGTTTCTATGGTCACCTGTTGCTGCACCGTGGTCAGGGCTTCGGTGCGCGGGAGGAAGGCATCCGCCTGCTGCGCCTGGCGGGTCAGGCCGGGGATGGCAAGTCGGCGTACCAACTGGGCGTACTGGCGTTGGCTGGTGACGCCCGGCAGGCACCGGATGCGACCCAGGCCGCCCACTGGTGGAGTCTGGCGGAGCAGGCCGGTCACCCGCTCGCGGCGCGCAAGCTGGCGGACCTGTACCGCGAGGGCGGGCCGGGGTTGGCGGCGGATGTCGAGGCCGCCGAACGCCTGGATCGTCGCGCCGCCCAGCTCGGGCTCTGAGTCGAACCTAGGCTCTGTACGAAAAGTCGTCGAGCGAAGGTCAGGCAAGGCGAAAACGCCCGAAGAAGCGCAGTTCACGTGTTGTAAATGAGCATTCTGATCGGACTCGCGCACGAGGGTGTTTTCAACGCGGCATCACCGAGCGCAGGCACTTTTCGTACAACGCCTAGACCGCGTCGAGGATGTGCAGGCTGTAGCCGGGCACGGCCTTGGCGTGGCGCTTGGCCTCCGAGGCGAGGCCGGCCAGTTGCCCGGCATCCAACTGGCTGCAGGCCTCGGGCGTCAGGTTCACCACGCCGATGGAGAGTGACAGCAGGGGGAACTCCTCGCGCTGGCCGCTGCGGTTGTGGGCGATGAAGCAGCCCGCCTGCAGGTGGTCGGCCCGGTAGAAGCGCCGGCACTGGCCCTGGAAGTCCTCCAGCAGGAAGTTGAGCTTGCTGCGCCAGTCATCCGAGCCGAGCACCAGCATGAAGTCATCCCCGCCGATGTGCCCGACGAAATCCCGCGCTGGATCGACGCGCTCGTTCAGGCATTGCGCCAGGCACAGCAGCACTTCGTCGCCCTTGGCGTAGCCGTAGAGGTCGTTGAAGGGCTTGAAGCTGTCGATGTCCACGTAGCAGACCCGTGCGGCACGTCCCTGCTGAAGCAGGCGGCTCAGGCACTGCTGGATGGGCACGTTGCCCGGTAGCAGGGTCAGTGGGTTGGCGTGGCGGGCCTGCTGAATCTTCATCTCGGTGATCAGCTTGAGCACGTCGATCACCCGCCCCAGGCCGAGGTAGCGCCCCTCGGAAATGATCACGAAGTCTTCCTCGATCCGCTGCCGCGCCCGGCTGGTGAGCAGGCGGCTGACCTGCTGCAGGGACTGGCCGATCTCCACGGCGAGGAAGTCATCGCTCATCAGCCGGCTGATGGGCTTGCGGGCGAACAGGTCGGTGGCGAAGGGCTTGAGCAGCGCATCGGAGAGTAGGTGGCGGTGGACGATGCCGATGGGTTGCTGCTGGTCGTCCAGCACGGCCACCGAGTTCAGGTTGGCCTGCACGCGGAAGGCTTCCAGCACTTCACTGATGGGGGTGTTGCGGTGCATGGCCGGCTGCTCGTTGAGCAGGGGCTTGAGGTCGGCGCTGTCCTCGCCCAGTTGGCTCTGGGCGCGGTCCAGTAGCGGCAGGTAGGTGCGGGCCTCTCGCGGTGGGTTCTCCTGGGGCCGGCAGAGCAGGTAGCCCTGCACCAGGTCCAGGCCCATTTCGGCCAGCACGGCCAGTTCTTCGCTGAGCTCGA
Organism: Pseudomonas sp. 1D4; assembly: GCF_001728925.1. Taxonomy (NCBI): domain Bacteria; kingdom Pseudomonadati; phylum Pseudomonadota; class Gammaproteobacteria; order Pseudomonadales; family Pseudomonadaceae; genus Pseudomonas; species Pseudomonas sp. 1D4. The sequence continues at coordinate 76,241 of NZ_LXJQ01000016.1, read as the reverse complement.
TGCCCTCGGCGATGACCTGGGCGCGGGAGGCCTTTGCCATCTTCAGGATGGAGCCGACGAACTCGCGCTTCACTGCGTCCTGGTGGATGCCGTCGATGAAGTGACGGTCGATCTTCACGTAGTCGGGGCGCAGCTCTGACCACAGGCGGAGACTGGAATAGCCTGCACCCAGGTCGTCCAGGGCAATGGAGAAGCCCATGGCTCGGTAGTGGTGCAGGGCGGTGTCAAGCAGGGCGAAGTCATCGGTGGGGGCCTGCTCGGTGAGTTCGATGACCACCTCGCTCGGCGGGATGCCGAAAGCCTGCAGCATCTGCAGGGTACGACCCGGCTGGTGGGCTGGGTCCAGCAGGGATTCGGGGGAGACGTTGAGGAACAGCTTGCCGTCCAGTTTCAACTCATGGAATCGGGTGCAGGCTCGCTTGCGGCAGGCCATCTCCAGTTCGCTCAGCCGTCCAGCGTGGCGGGCCACGGCGAACAGGGTGACGGGGGAGTGCAGCGGGCTGTTGGAGGGGCCGCGGGTCAGGGCCTCGTAGCCGAGGATGCGCCGCTCGGAAAGGGAGAAGATCGGTTGGAACAGGCTGTTCAGGTCGCCGTGAGCGAGGATCTGGCCCAAGGCGCTCAACTGCTCGGTGACTGTCATGAGGGGCTCTCGTACAGGAGGCTCTAAAAGCAAGGGGCCGCATAAGCGACCCCTGCATTTCACGACAGTTTCGTGACGATCTGATGACGCTCAGTGCTTGGCCACCGTGGCGTTCAGACCCAGGTAGTCCAGCAGGATCTGACCGGTTTCGGTCAGGTAGGCGTCGTCTTCCGGCTTGGTCTTGTCGTCCTCCGGCAGAGCGTCCTCGTCTTCCTTCTTCAGCTCCTTGAGCAGGTCTTCGCCCTTGGCCTTGCGGCGGGCGTTCTCCATGGCCAGCTGCTTGTTCTCGATGTCGGTCTGTTGGGCCCGGCGCTTGGCTTCGTTGAGGCTGACGACGGTTTCCTTCATCAGCTTCTGGGCCAGGGCCAGGCGTTCGCGGCTGTAGACGAAGTCAGGGTTATGGGCGGTACGTGCGTCGTGACGGGCCTTCAGCTCGGCCAGGAAGGGGCGGAATGGGTCGACCTCCGGCTTGATGGCCGGGCGGATGCTGTCCCAGGGCATTGCCTCGGGCAGGGCGCTCTCGCCGATTTCCTTGGTATCCACCACCGAGGGGTACTCGATGTCGGGGATCACGCCCTGGTGCTGGGTGCTCTGGCCGGAGACACGGTAGAACTTGGCCAGGGTCAGCTTCAGTTCGCCGTGGTTGAGCGGCTGGATGGTCTGCACGGTGCCCTTGCCGAAGGTCTGGCCGCCAATGATCAGCGCACGGTGGTAGTCCTGCATGGCGCCAGCGAAGATCTCCGAGGCCGAGGCGGACAGTCGGTTCACCAGCACGGCCATCGGGCCCTTGTAGAACACGCCGCTGTTCTCGTCGGCCAGTACATCGACGCGGCCGTCGCTGTTGCGCACGAGTACGGTGGGGCCCTGATCGATGAACAGGCCGGTCAGCTCGGTGGCCTCCTGCAGGGAACCGCCGCCGTTGTTGCGCAGATCGATGACCACGCCGTCTACCTTTTCCTTCTGCAACTCACCCAGCAGCTTCTTCACGTCGCGGGTGGTGCTCTTGTACTCGGGGTTGCCGGCGCGGAAGGCCTTGAAGTCCAGGTAGAAGGCCGGGACCTCGATCACGCCGAGCTTGAACGATTGGCCGTCGTGTTCGAGCTTGATCACCGATTTCTTGGCGGCCTGTTCTTCCAGCTTCACCGCCTCGCGGGTGATGGAGACGATCTTGCTGGTCTGGTCGTTCGGCGCGTTGCTGGCGGGTACCACTTCCAGGCGGACCACCGAGCCCTTGGGCCCGCGGATCAGCTTGACCACTTCATCCAGGCGCCAGCCGATCACGTCGACCATTTCGCCATTGCCCTGGGCGACGCCGACGATCTTGTCTGCCGGGGCGATCTGCTTGCTCTTCTCGGCGGGGCCGGCCGGAACCAGGCGCACCACCTTCACATGCTCGCTGTCGCTCTGCAGGACGGCACCGATGCCTTCCAGCGAAAGGCTCATGTTGATGTCGAAGTTCTCGGCATTGTCCGGGGAGAGGTACTGGGTGTGGGGGTCGTAGGTCTGGGCGAAGGCGTTGATGTAGGCCTGGAAGATGTCTTCGCCCCGGGTCTGCCCAAGGCGGGAGCGCTGGTTCTTGTAGCGCTTGATCAGCAGCTCCTGGATGGCCTTGGGCTCCTTGTTGGCGAGCTTCAGTCGCAGGACCTCGTCCTTCACGCGCTTTCGCCACAGGTCGTCCAGCGCGGCGCGGTCCTTGGCCCAGGTGGCTTTTTCGCGGTCAGTCTCCAGGGTTTCGTCGACAGTGAAGTCGATGGTGTCGACGCCTTTGCCGAGCATGGCAATGGCGAAGTCCAGGCGTTCCTTCAGGCGGTCGAGGTGACGCTTGTAGATGGTGAAGCCGGGCTGCAGGTCACCTTTCTTCAGGAAGTCGTCGAACTGTGTTTTCCAGGCGTTGAATTCGGCGATGTCACCGGCGGTGAAGTACATCTTCGCCGGGTCGAGCATCTTGAGGTAGCCCTCGTAGATCTTCACCGAGCGTTCGTCGTTCAGCGGCGGTTTGTTGTAGTGGTGGCGCTTGAGCAACTCGACCACATTGAGGCTGGCGATCACCTGCTCGCGGTCCGGCTGGAGAGAGTCCCAGCTGTCGCTTGCCGAGGTGGTGGAGGCATGCAGCGGGAGCGCGCTGATGCTGAAAACGAACGCAAGGGCGGAGCAGATCAGAGAACGCTTCATGCTGATTCGACGTCGGGGCAGGTGATAACGCATATTAGGCCGTATTTGAGGGCGCCGGGTTCCTTCGGCGCAAAGCAAAAGCCCGGCGGTCAGCGCCGGGCGGGTCCGGGGTCACTATGGAGGCAGCGTGAAAGCATTGCAAGGCATTGAAGGCCGCGTGGAGTGGGCAGAGCGCACGGTTCCGAGCTGTGATGTGGGCCAGGTCAGAGTCCGTGTCGCTGCGGCGGGTTTGAACCGTGCCGACCTGCTCCAGGCAGCGGGTCATTACCCCCCCCCGCCGGGTGCCAGCGACGTGATCGGGCTGGAGTGTTCCGGGGTCATAACCGAGGTCGGTCCCGGGGGCGCCTGGGAGGTTGGTGACCGGGTCTGCGCGCTGCTGGCGGGCGGTGGCATGGCCGAGGAGGTGGTGGTGGATGCCCGCCATGCCTTGCCGGTACCGGAGGGGCTGTCCCTGGCTGAGGCGGCCGCTGTGCCAGAGGTGTACGCCACTGCCTGGCTCAACCTGTTCCAGCTCGCCGCGCTTGGCGCGGGTGAAAAGGTGCTGCTGCATGCGGGCGCCAGCGGCGTCGGTTCGGCGGCCATCCAGTTGTGCAAGGCGTTCGGCAACCCGGTCTGGGTCAGCGTGGGTTCGGCTGAGCGACTGGCTTATTGTGTGAGCCTGGGCGCCCAGGGCGGTGCGCTGCGGGGCGATGAGCTACAGGGCCTCAAGGATTTCGGCCCGTTCGACGTGATCCTCGACCCGGTCGGTGGCAACTATGCCGCGCTGAACCTTGACCTGCTGGCTCACGACGGTCGCTGGGTCAACATCGGCCTCATGGGCGGCCGCAAGGCCGAGCTGGACATGGCACAGGTTCTGGGCAAGCGCATCCAGCTCATAGGCTCCACCCTGCGTAACCGCGACGACGCCTTCAAGGCTGATCTGCTGCGTGATCTGCACCAGCAGGTCTGGCCGCTGTTCGCCGAGGGGCGTGTGAAGCCGCAACTGGAAAAGGCCTTTGCGGCGGCCGACATCCAGCTCGCATTCGACACGCTCGCGAGCAACCAGGTGGCCGGCAAGCTGGTGGTCGTACTGGACGAGAGCCTGTCGTGATGGTCTGATCGTCGGCCGTTCATCGGCGAATTCTCGGCGCAGAGGGCCTGGCCAGGGCCTGCTGAATCGCTGCAGGGCCCGTAGTCACTGGTCTGCAGCATTGATTTAGTAAACCAATGATGGCGATGCTCTCAATCAATAAGCTCTTTACCGAGTAACCGCCTAGTATTCGTCGGGTAGATTTTTCAACCCACCCTTCACCCATGGAAAAGAGGTCTAACTGGATGTCTCTGATCAATACCTCCGTACAACCCTTCAAGGTCAACGCTTTCCACAATGGCAAGTTCATTGAGGTCACCGAAGAGTCCCTCAAGGGCAAGTGGTCGGTCCTGATCTTCATGCCGGCAGCCTTCACCTTCAACTGCCCGACCGAGATCGAAGACGCCGCCAACAACTACGCCGAGTTCCAGAAGGCCGGTGCCGAGGTCTACATCGTGACCACCGACACCCACTTCTCCCACAAGGTGTGGCACGAAACCTCCCCGGCGGTCGGCAAGGCTCAGTTCCCGCTGATCGGCGATCCGACCCACCAACTGACCAACGCCTTCGGCGTGCACATTCCGGAAGAAGGCCTGGCCCTGCGCGGCACCTTCGTGATCAACCCGGAAGGCGTCATCAAGACCGTCGAGATCCACTCCAACGAGATCGCCCGTGACGTGTCCGAGACCCTGCGCAAGCTGAAAGCTGCCCAGTACACCGCTGCCCACCCGGGCGAAGTGTGCCCGGCCAAGTGGAAGGAAGGTGCCGCTACCCTGGCCCCGTCCCTGGACCTGGTCGGCAAGATCTAAGTCACGCAATACCCTTCCCCCGGTGGCCGGCCGACCGGCTGGCCACCCTGCACAAAGCCCGAATCCGAGCGAGCAGGGCGGACGCAGCAGCGTCCGCCGCGGGGACCCCTTACGCCCGAAATACCCAAGGAGTCAGTCATGTTGGACGCCAATCTTAAAACCCAGTTGAAGGCCTACCTGGAAAAGGTCACCCAGCCGTTCGAGATCGTCGCGTCCCTCGATGACAGCGACAAATCCCGCGAATTGCGCGAACTCCTTCAGGAAATCGTCGGCCTGACCGACAAGATCACTCTGCGCGAAGACGGCAACGACGCCCGCAAGCCCTCCTTCGCCCTGGAGCGCCCGGGTGCCGAGATCAGCCTGCGCTTCGCCGGCATCCCCATGGGTCACGAGTTCACCTCCCTGGTCTTGGCCCTGCTCCAGGTCGGCGGCCACCCGTCCAAGCTGGACGCCGCCGTGATCGAGCAGATCAAGAACCTCGAAGGCGAGTTCAACTTCGAAACCTACTTCTCTCTGTCCTGCCAGAACTGCCCCGACGTGGTGCAGGCGCTGAACCTGATGGCCGTGCTCAACCCCAACATCCGCAACGTGTCCATCGACGGCGCGCTGTTCCAGGATGAGGTCGAGCAGCGCCAGGTCATGTCCGTGCCCAGCATCTACCTGAACGGTGAGCTGTTCGCCCAGGGCCGCATGGGGGCGGAAGAGATCCTCGCCAAGATCGACACCGGCGCCGCCGCCCGCGACGCCGAGAAGCTCAGTGCCAAGGACGCCTTCGACGTGCTGGTGGTAGGCGGTGGCCCGGCCGGTGCCTCGGCCGCCATCTACGCCGCTCGCAAGGGCATCCGCACCGGCGTTGCCGCCGAGCGCTTCGGCGGCCAGGTGCTTGACACCATGGCCATCGAGAACTTCATCTCCGTCCCGGAGACCGAAGGCCCGAAACTGGCCCGCGCGCTGGAAGAGCACGTCAAGCACTACGACGTCGACATCATGAACCTGCAGCGTGCCAGCGCCCTGATCCCGGCCAAGGCCGAAGGTGGCCTGCACGAGGTGAAGTTCGAGAGCGGTGCCAGCCTCAAGGCCAAGACCGTGATCCTCGCCACCGGCGCCCGCTGGCGTGAGATGAACGTCCCTGGCGAGCAGGAATACCGTGGCCGTGGCGTCGCCTACTGCCCGCACTGCGACGGCCCGCTGTTCAAGGGCAAGCGCGTTGCGGTGATCGGCGGGGGCAACTCCGGTGTCGAGGCGGCCATCGACCTGGCCGGCATCGTCGCCCACGTCACCCTGATCGAGTTCGACAGCAAGCTGCGCGCCGATGCCGTGCTGCAGAAGAAGCTGCACAGCCTGCCCAACGTCGAGGTGATCACCAGTGCGCTGACCAGCGAAGTGAAGGGCGACGGCCAGAAGGTCACCGGCCTGACCTACAAGGACCGCACCAACGACGAGTTCAAGACCCTGGAGCTGGAAGGCATCTTCGTCCAGATCGGCCTGCTGCCCAACAGCGACTGGCTGAAAGGCACCGTCGAGCTCAGCCCCCGCGGCGAGATCATCGTCGACGCCCGTGGCGAGACCTCGCTGCCCGGTATCTTCGCCGCCGGCGACGTCACCACCGTGCCGTACAAGCAGATCGTCATCGCGGTCGGCGAGGGTGCCAAGGCCTCCCTCAGCGCCTTCGATCACCTGATCCGCAACTGATCGGTCGACGCTCCACCCCAAAAGGCAGCCCTCGGGCTGCCTTTTTTGGGTTAGTGCGAGTCGTCCATGCCGACGCCGGACATGCTCCTTGGGCGATTCATGGGCAGCGATTATGCTCGGCGCTCTTTTGCCGATAGCACCGTCCCCGCCTTATCCAGGCCAATCGACAGGGAGTCCCCGTGAGCCTTCACATCCGCCCGGCCGTGCGCAGCGACGCCTGCCAGATCCTCACCTTCATCCTCGAACTGGCCCGTTATGAAAAGGCCGAGCACCAGGTGGTCGCCACCGTCCCGGACATCGAGCAGAGCCTGTTCGCCAGCGACACGCCGGCTCAGGCGTTGATCTGCGAGGTGGAGGGGCAGCCCATCGGCTTCGCCGTCTACTACTACGCCTATTCCACCTGGCTGGGCCGCAAGAGCCTCTACCTGGAAGACCTCTACGTCTCCCACGAGCACCGTGGCCTGGGTGCTGGCAAGGCGTTGCTCGCGCACCTGGCCCGGGTGGCCTGCGAGAGTGGCTGCCGCCGCATGGAATGGATGGTGATGGAGTGGAACGAGCCCGCGCTGGCGTTCTATCGCCGCCTGGGCGCGGGCCCCCTGGAGGACCTGGTGCGCTATCGCCTCGCCGACGACGCGCTCCAGGCCCTGGCCGAAACCCGCCCGGCCTGAAGCAGCCGCTCGGAGCCTCAGGTCGGAGTGCCGATGCCAAAGACCTCGGCCAGGTGCGCCCGGTAGCGGGCCACGTCGCCGTCGATGTCGGGGCGCTTCATCACATCCACCGCGAGGAAGGTCGGCAGCGGCTGCATGCCGAGGAACTGGTTGGCCTTGTGGAAGGGGAAGTACACCGCGTCCACGCCCTTGGCTTCGAAGAAGTCGGTGGGGGCGTCGAAGGCTTGCCGGGGTGCATTCCAGGTGGCGGAGATCATGTAGCGCTTGCCATGCAGCAGGCCGCCGCTGCCGTACTTCTGCGAGGCGTCCGAGCGGGTACGACCATCGTTGGCATAGAGGCTGCCGTGACCGGCGGTGAACACCTCGTCGATGTAGCGCTTCACCGTCCAGGGCGCGCCCATCCACCAGCCCGGCATCTGCCAGACGATCACATCGGCCCAGAGGAATTTCTGCACTTCCTCGGCGATGTCGTAGCCGCCGTCGATGAAGGTGGCCTGCACCTCGAATCCGCCTCGGTCGAGGAAGGCGAGGGCCGCCTCGTGCAGGGTCTGATTGTAGCGACCGTCAGAGTGGGCGAACTGCTTGCCGCCGTTGAGCAGGAGAATCTTTTTCATGGCCAGGGCCTCATGGGAGCGAAGAATGGCCGGCAGCGTAGCGAGTGGCAGGTGCTGGAAACACCGTCTCCCGCTCAAATCGCCTTTGCGTGAAAGTCATGAATCGGTCGCGGATCCGTGCGCTAGGCTGGTGCTCTCTTTGACCCCCGACGGAGTGCCCATGACCGCGCCCTATGCCTTCATCCTCCATGCCCAGTTGCGCCCGGAGAAAGCCGATGACTTCGAGGCGCTGTTTCGCGCCTATGTCGAACCCAGCCGCGCCGAGGCCGGCTGCCTGGAGTACCACATGCTGCGGGATGCTCAGGACCCGACGCTGTTCATCTTCTTCGAGGTCTGGCGCTCGCGGGCGGATCTGGAGTTCCACGCCGCCTTGCCCCACATGCAGGCGTTCCACGCCCGGCGCATGGAGTACCTGGTGCGGGACTTCGAGATCCGCGAGGTGGCGGTGCTCAGCGAGGGGGAGAGGAGGGCGCGTTGAGGTGCGTGCGGGGGCTTCAGGTGCTCTGGGCGTTCGCTGGGACTTGGACGCCGCAGAGCTCCCGGACTGAAGTCCGGGCTACGTCCTGAAGTCCGGGCTACGTCCGGGTTACGTCCGGGTTACGTCAGGGCTACGGCCAGGAACAAGCGGGGGCGGTCAGGCTTCCTGGGCGCGGTAGGCGCCGGGGGTGAGCCCCGTCCATTTCTTGAAGGCGCGGTGAAAGGCCGAGGGCTCGGAGAAGCCGAGCTGCTCGGCCAGGTCCTGGATGGACAGCTCGTCCCGCCCCAGGTGGTAGATCGCCAGGTCGCGGCGCAGGTGGTCCTTCAGTTCCTGGAAGCTGGAGCCTTCTTCCCGCAGGTGGCGGCGCAGGGTCTGCGGGCTCATGTGCAGTTGCTGGGCGACCCGCTCCAGGTCCGGCCAGGTGCGGCAGTCGCGCCCCAGCAGGCGGCGGATCTGGCTGGTCAGGCTGTCGCCGCCATCCGGGCGGGCCAATAGGTCGGCAGGGGAGTGTTCGAGGAAGTGCTTCAGCGTGCGCTCGTCCTGCAGCAGTGGCATGGCCAGATAGCGCGCGTTGAACAGCAGGCTGGTGCCCGTCGTGCCGAAGCGGCGAGCAGTGGGGAAGAGCAGTTCGTACTCGGCCACATGATCCGGCTCGGCATAGGCAAAGGTGGCTTCCTCCAGGCGGATGCGCTGGCCGATCAGCCAACTGCCCAGGCGATGCCAGATCACCAGCAGGCTTTCCACCAGGAAGTGGTCCGGGTCCCAGAGCATGCTGTCGTCCACGCTCAGGCGCACGCACTCGCCTTCGCGCTCCAGGTGGATCACCGGGGCGTCGGGGAACAACCCGTAGAACAGCGCGCCGCGCACCAGGGCCTTTTCCAGGGACCGGCAATGGATGATGGCGTGGCACATCATGGCGAAGGTGCCGCGCTTGCTGCGTTGCCGGCCGAAGCCCATGTACTCGTCGTCCAGCGCCTCCCACAGCAACTGCATCAGCCGGCTGAATTGCTCGGGCGCAACCCGCGCGCGGGGCTCTTCCAGCAGGGCCGGATGGATGCCGGCCTGGCGTAGCAGGGCACTGCAGTCCAGACCATGACGCGCCGGGCCACGCAGGGCGGCACGGACGAAATGGCTGGCGATGGTGCGCTCGCGCATGGGGCGGGTTCCCGGTCTGGAGGTGGCCGATGGTAGGGCGCTGCAGGAACGCGCCACAAGGGGCGGGGTGGCGGAAATCCCCCTCGCAGGTCGGCGGAAACCCGCCTGAAACGGTCGGTTCCTGAATCGTGCGGTTGGTTGTGGGCTTAGTGCCACAAGGCTTGTGGGACTTTTTTGAAGTTGGCACAAGGGCTGCAAATGGGCACAGCCGTCCATTGGTTTGGGCCGCAGAACAACAAAGCCTCCCGGCAAGGGAGGAGCCAGATACCCGGTGCTGCGGGTCCGTTACGGACCTGGTCCCCAGCACCCGAGAGGAACTGCCATGACCCGTCAACCCCTCTATAAAAGCCTTTATGTCCAGGTGCTGGTGGCCATCGCCATCGGCATTCTCATCGGGCACTTCTACCCGCAGACCGGTGTAGCCCTGAAGCCCCTGGGCGACAGCTTCGTCAAGCTGATCAAGATGGCCATCGCCCCGATCATCTTCTGCACCGTGGTGACCGGCATCGCCGGCATGCAGAGCATGAAGGCCGTGGGCAAGACCGGTGGTTATGCGCTGCTGTACTTCGAAGTCGTGTCCACCCTGGCCCTGATCATCGGTCTGGTGGTGGTCAACCTCGCCCAGCCCGGCGTCGGCATGCACGTCGACCCGACCACGCTCGACACCAAGGGCATCGCTGCTTATGCCGCAGCGGGCGAGAAGCAGTCCACCATCGACTTTCTGATGAACGTGATTCCGGGGACCGTGGTCGGCGCCTTCGCCAACGGCGACATCCTCCAGGTGCTGTTCTTCTCCGTACTGTTCGGCTATGCCCTGCATCGCCTGGGCGACTACGGCCGCCCGGTGTTCGAGTTCATCGAGCGCATCTCCCAGGTGATGTTCAACATCATCAACGTGATCATGAAGGTCGCCCCCCTCGGCGCCCTCGGCGCCATGGCCTTCACCATCGGTGCCTACGGCGTGGGTTCGCTGGTGCAGCTCGGCCAACTGATGGCCTGCTTCTACATCACCTGCCTGCTGTTCGTGCTCATCGTCCTGGGCAGCATCGCCCGCGCCCACGGCTTCAGCATCCTCAAGTTCATCAAGTACATCCGCGAAGAACTGCTGATCGTCCTGGGCACCTCTTCCTCCGAATCTGCCCTGCCGCGCATGATCGACAAGCTGCAGAAGCTGGGCGCCGACAAGTCCGTGGTGGGGCTTGTGATCCCCACCGGCTACTCCTTCAACCTCGACGGCACCTCCATCTACCTGACCATGGCCGCCGTGTTCATCGCCCAGGCCACCGACACCCCGATGGACATCACCCACCAGATCACCCTGCTGCTGGTGCTGCTGATCGCCTCCAAGGGTGCCGCCGGCGTCACCGGCAGTGGCTTCATCGTCCTGGCTGCCACCCTGTCCGCCGTCGGCCACCTGCCGGTCGCGGGCCTGGCGCTGATCCTCGGCATCGACCGCTTCATGTCCGAAGCCCGCGCCCTGACCAACCTGGTCGGCAACGGCGTCGCCACCCTGGTGGTCGCCAAGTGGTGCAAGCAGCTGGACACCGACACCCTGAACCGCGAGCTGGCCGGCAACGGTGCGACGGTTGTCGACGTTGCCAGTGCCGGTGACGCACAGCGCGCCTGATAGCGTTTCAACGGTTTCTCCTCCCTCCCCACGGGGAGGAGCCTTTCCAAGCCCGTCTCATGACGGGCTTTTTTATGTTCGGACGCCACCACCGCTCCCAAGAGCGCATCGGTCAATCCACCCTGAGCGCTTGCGTCATTGAGGGGCCATTCGGCCGACGCCTACCCTGCGGGACGATTCCAACAGGGGGGACCCCGCATGCAACGCCAGCACTTCGAGACCGAGCACAACCTGTTCCGCGACGCCTTCAGCGCCTTCCTGCAGAAGGAAGTGCTGCCGCACCAGGACGAATGGGAAGCTGCCGGGGTGGTGGACCGCAGCGTGTGGAAGAAGGCAGGGGAAATGGGGTTCCTGCTGCCTTGGGCGGACGAGGTATACGGCGGGGCGGGGCTCAAGGATTTCCGCTACGAACAGATCATGTGTGAGGAACTGGCCGCCATCAACGAGCCCGGTTTCATGATCCCGCTGCACTCCGCCCTGTGTGGCCCGTACATCGCCGAGTACGGCAACGAGGAGCAGAAGGCCCGGCTGCTGCCGGGCATCATCCGCGGCGAGATCATCCTCGCCGTGGCGATGACCGAGCCGTCCGCCGGCTCCGACCTGGCCGGTATGCGCACCACCGCCGTGGACAAGGGCGACCACTACGAGCTGAACGGCTCCAAGGTGTTCATCTCCAACGGCCTGCTGGCCGACGTGGTGATAGTCGCCGCCAAGACCGATCCGGCGAACAAGCACGCCATGGGCCTGTTCCTGGTGGAGCGGGGCATGGAAGGCTTCGAGCGCGGACGCAACCTGAAGAAGCTGGGCATGAAGAGCCAGGACACCGCCGAGCTGTTCTTCAACAACGTCAAGGTGCCCAAGGCCAACCTCCTGGGCGATGCCAAGGGCGGTTTCTTCTACCTGATGAACATGCTTGCCCAGGAGCGCCTGACCAACGCCTGCGGCGCGGTGGCCGGTGCCGAAGCGGCGCTGCAGACCACCCTCGACTATGTGAAGGAGCGCAAGGCCTTCGATCGGCCCGTGTCCCACTTCCAGAACACCCGCTTCAAACTGGCCGAGATGCGCACCCAGATCGACGTCGCCCAGGTGTTCACCGACCGCTGCGTGATGGACCACAACCAGAAGAAGCTCACCCCCGAGGTGGCCGCCGAGGCCAAGCTGTTCACCACTGAGCTGCTGTGCAAGGTGGTGGACGAGGGCGTGCAGCTGCACGGCGGCTGGGGCTACATGTGGGAGTACCCGATCTGCAAGATGTACGCGAACGCGCGCATTCAGCGCATCTTCGCCGGCACCTCGGAAATCATGAAGGAGATCATCAGCCGCGGGATGAAGCTCTGAGGCCCGTCCCGGCTACCACCCCGTCCTGCCTGACGGCCAGGAGGCCATTGCCATGAATGCCACTGCTTCGCTGGGCGCCATCGACGCCTGGGCCCAACCCGCCAACGGCCGTGCTCGGCAGTTGCTGCCCGAGGTGGTGCGGCTGTTCGAGAAATCCGGCTCCGCGCACCTGCTGGACCAACCCCTGACCCCGGCCCAGACCGTGGCGGCCATGGACGAGGCCGGGGTGGAGAAATTGATGCTGGCAGCCTGGTGCCGGCCGGAAGGGTGGGTCTTCGACAACGACCTGGTGGCCGAGTACACCCGTGCCTTCCCCGACCGCTTCGTCGGGGTTGCCACCGTGGACCTGGCGCGCCCCATGACGGCCCTGCGCGAGCTGGAGCGGGCGGTGCAGGAGCTGGGCTGCAAGGCGCTGCGCATCGTGCCCTGGCTGTGGAAGCTGCCGCCCAACCACCGGCTCTATTACCCGCTGTTCGCCAAGTGCATCGAACTGGACATCCCCTTCTGCACTCAGGTCGGCCACACCGGGCCGCTGATGCCCTCGGAGACCGGGCGGCCGGTGCCCTACCTGGACGAGGTGGCGCTGGACTTCCCCGAGCTGCGCATCGTCGCCGGGCACATCGGCCATCCCTGGACGGAGGAGATGATCGGGCTGGCCTGGAAGCACGACAACATCTTCATCGATACCTCCGCCTACCTGCCGCGCTACTACCCCCAGGCGCTGCTGCACTACATGGCCAGCTACGGGCGGGACAAGGTGCTGTTCGGCAGCAACTTCCCGCAGTTGTCGTTGCAGCAGTGCATGGAGCAGGTCCGCGCCCTGGGGCTCAGGCCGGAGGTGGAAGCCGCCTTCCTACAGGGCAATGCCCGGCGGGTGTTCCGCCTCTGAGCCGCGCGGCCGGATGGGCCGCCTTGCACCAGCCTCCACCACAACGACAAGCACAAGGGGGACGGGATGACTGACGCACTGCCACTGCAACAACTGGCCCACTGGGTCACCACCACGCCGGACCGGGTCTGGCTGCGCCAGCCGGTGGCGCGCCACTGGCGCACGCTCACCTGGCGCCAGGCCGACGACCGGGCCCGGCGCCTGGCCAGCGCCTTGCGCGCTCTGGGCTGCGAACCGGGGGACCGGGTCGCGATCCTGGCGAAGAACTGCGCCGAGTGGGTGCTGAGCGACCTGGCGATCATGCTCGCCGGGTTGGTCAGCGTGCCGCTCTACCCGCTGCAGTCGGCCGAAAGCATCGACTACGTGCTGCGCCATGCCGGCTGCAAGGTGATCATCCTCGGCAAGCTGGACGACCCCGAGCGCCTGGCGCCGGGCCTGCCCGAGACGCTTGCGCGTATCGCCATGCCCTATCCGACCCTGCCGGCCGAGCACGCCTGGGACGACCTGCTGCGCCGCCATCCGCCCCTGGAGGACGCCCACTGGCAGCAGCCCGACGACCTGCTGAGCATCCTCTACACCTCCGGCACCACCGGCCAGCCCAAGGGGGTGATGCACAGGGCCCGTGCCTTTGCCTTCGCTTCCAGCCGCTCGGTACGGGAAATGGGCCTGGGGCCGGAGGAACAGTTCGTTTCCTACCTGCCCCTGTCCCACGCGGCCGAACGCTTCCTGGTGGAGAGCAACAGCCTGTACAGCGGGGGCAGCATCGCCTTCGTCGAATCCCTGGAGACCTTCGCCGAGGACCTGCGAATCATCCGCCCCACGGTGTTCTTCTCGGTGCCGCGCCTGTGGACGCGCTTCCAGCAGGGCGTGCTGGAGAGGCTGCCCCAGGCGAAGCTGGAGCGCCTGCTGCGCCTCCCGCTGCTGGGCGGCCTGGTGGCCCGGCGCATCCGCCGAGCCCTCGGGTTGGACCGTGCGCGGGTGCTGGTGAGTGGCGCCGCACCGATCCCGGTGGCGCTGCTGAGCTGGTACCAGCGCCTGGGCATGACCATTTGCGAGGGCTACGGCATGACCGAGAACTTCGCCTACGGCAACTTCAACCGGCCCGGGCAGGTGCGCTTCGGCACGGTCGGCCGGATCATGCCCGACAACGAGCTGCGCATCGCCGAGGACGGCGAGGTGCTCTATCGCAGCCCCAGCCTGATGACCGGTTATTACCGGGAGCCGGAGAAAAGCGCCGAGACCCTGCGTGATGGCTGGCTGCACACCGGCGACAAGGGCCAGGTGGACGAGGCGGGCTACCTGCGCATCACCGGGCGGGTGAAGGACATCTTCAAGACCAGCAAGGGCAAGTATGTGGCCCCGGCTCCCATCGAGGGTGAACTCGCCAAGAGCCACTGGGTGGAGCAGGTGTGCCTGATGGGCAGCGGCCTGGACCAGCCTCTGGCCCTGCTGGAGCTGAGCCCGGCGGCCCGTGCCGAGGCCCGAGAGCAACTGGAGCGCGACCTGCTCTCGGTGCTGGAGCGGGTGAACGCTACGCTGTTGCCCCATGAGCGCATCCGCCATCTGGTGCTGGTGCGCGAACCCTGGACGGTGGACAACGGCTGCATGACGCCCACCATGAAGATCCGCCGCAACGTACTGGAAGACCGCTTCGCTGCGCTGGCCGCCGGGCTCGACCCGCAGCGGCCGTTGCATTGGGAATGAACCGAACCTGGGAGTCGCCATGAAAGGCCCGCTCGCGTCACTGAAGATCCTCGATTTCTCCACCCTGCTGCCGGGGCCCTTCGCCTCGCTGCTGCTGGCCGACATGGGCGCCGAGGTGTTGCGCGTCGAGTCCCCCACCCGCATGGACCTGGTGCGGGTGCTGCCGCCCCATGACGGCGGGCAGTCCACCAGCCACGCCTACCTGAACCGCAACAAGCGCAGCATCGCGCTGGACCTGAAGCGGCCCGAGGCGCTGGCGGTGATCCATCGCCTGGTGGCCGAGTACGACATCCTGCTGGAGCAGTTCCGTCCTGGCGTGATGGAGCGGCTGGGCCTGGGCTACGAGGCGCTGAAGGCGATCAACCCGCGGCTGATCTACGTCTCCATCACCGGCTACGGGCAGACCGGGCCCTACCGTGACCGAGCCGGGCACGACATCAACTACCTGGCCCTGGCGGGGGTGGCCAGCTACACCGGCCGACGCGACAGCGGCCCGTTGCCGCTGGGGGTGCAACTGGCGGATATCGGCGGTGGTTCGCTGCATGGCGCCCTGGGGTTGCTGGCGGCGGTGATCCACCGGCAGTCGACGGGGGAGGGGCAGCACGTGGACGTGAGCATGACCGACTGCGCCTTCAGCCTGAATGGCATGGCCGGCGCGGGCTACCTGGGGGCGGGTGTCGAGCCGGACATGGAGAACCAGGCGCTCAACGGCGGCAGCTTCTACGACTACTACCGCACCCGTGACGGCCGCTGGTTCTCCGTTGGTTGCCTGGAGCCGCAGTTCATGGAGGCGTTCTGCGCGACCATCGGCCGGCCGGAGCTGGCGGCCCGTGGCCTGTCACCCCGCCCCGAGGACCAGCAGGCGCTCAAGCGTGCCATCGAGATCGAGTTCGAGAAGCGCGACTTCAGCGAGTGGCAACAGGTGTTCGCCGGCCTGGATGCCTGCGTGGAACCCATGCTGCCCCTCTCCGAGGCGGTGGAGCATCCGCAGGTCCGCGCCCGCGAGCTGGTGGTTGAGGTCCCGCGCGAGGGGCAACCGGCCCAGCGCCAGATGGCCTGCCCCATTCGCTTCTCGGCCGGGCTGCCGGCACCGCGCCACACGGGCGTGGCGCTGGGCGCACACACCCGGGAGGTACTGGTGGGTTTGGGCTACACCGAGGAGCAGATCGAGGCGCTGAAGGCTGCTGGCGTCACCGGGCCGGCGAAGGGCTGAGGCGCCTGCCGGCGACGGGCGTCACGTCGCGCCGGGAAGGGCGGGGGGCTTGTCCAGGAGCGTGCGCAGGTACTGCACCACGTCGGCCGCGCCGGCCAGGCGCAGCCCTTCGCCCAGGGCGGTGGCCTCGGGGTTGTCCTTGGGCAGCAGGAGGAACTCGGGGGCCTTGCCCTTGCGGTTCTTGAGCAGGCTGAGGCGGGCATAGGGAATGCCCTCGCTCATCAGCAGGGCCATGAACTCGGCGTGGCTCCAGGCCTCCACCGGCATCGACAGTACGTGGTAACGGCTGTCCAGCAGGTCCAGCCCGGTCGGGAGCAGGCGATAGGTCACCAGGTCGGCCGGCAGCGTGACTTCCATCTGCCGACGCCGGGCATAGACCACAGCGGCCGCGAAGGCCTCGGGGTGGTGGCTGCCGTGCCAGAAGACCCGGTCGCCGTACCAACTGGCCTGGTACAGGGCCAGTCGCTCGCCGGCCAGGAAGCGTGGCAGTGGTTGGCTGATGGCCTTGACGAAATCCTTGTAGCTGATGATCCGCACGTTCTTGCAGGCGGGGGTGGCGGCGTACAGCTCGAAGCTGGGGCAGGGCGGTTCCGGCTCATCGTGGCCATGGATGCCTTCCACCAGGCGCAGGTCGAAGTCGGACAGGTCGCGCCGCTCTTCCTCCACCAGGTGCACCAGCACGGCATGGGCCTGGGCCTTGTCTTCCTGCACCGGGCCGGAGAGCGCGTTGCGCGGCAGGTCCACCAGGCGTTGCAGCGGCGGACCGTTCTGCCACCAGATGTCCGGCTGCAGGGGGGGGAGCGGGGCGAAAGGCAGTTGCAGGCGGCTGGCGTGTTCCAGCACCTGGCGAGAAGCACGACCCACCAGACCCAGGCGTTGAGCCAGGGCTGCCAGGCGGGACGACAGGGTGTTCGTTGGGGACTGCGGCGAACTCATGGCCAGACAAGGACTCCCGGATCACGAGGGGGAGTTTGGCAGAGGTCGAAGATGGCTGCACGGCTTTGACGGCAACGGCAGTGATACCCTGGCGCAGGTCGGCGCTGGGTGCCGGCAGGTTGGATCATTTCGACGAACAATGAGGAGGCCTCCATGCCCAGCCTGGTGCTGGATATCTCACTGACCGCGGACCAGTTCCTCGCGGTCTACCAGGGCCACGCCAATCGGGTGATGGTGCGCAGCCGGGACGGGCGCAAGGTTAGCTTACCTGCGCATCATCTGCGGCCTTTTCTGACCCACGAAGGCATCCACGGTTCCTTCGAGCTGGTATTCGACCCCGCCAGCGGCACCCTGGAGTCATTGCGTCGCCTCGCTTGAGTCGGGCCCGGCGGCTATAATCGCCGGCCCATCCCGTCGATCGAAAACCCGCCCATGTACACCCTGGCCCGCGAGCTGCTGTTCAAACTGTCCCCGGAAACCTCCCATGAGCTGTCCATCGACCTGATCGGGGCCGGCGGACGCCTTGGCCTGAACCGTCTGCTGACCAAGGCGCCGGCCAGTCTGCCGGTCAAGGTGATGGGGCTGGAATTCCCCAACCCCGTGGGCCTGGCCGCCGGCCTGGACAAGAACGGCGACGCCATCGACGGTTTCGCCCAACTGGGCTTCGGCTTCGTCGAGATCGGCACCGTCACCCCCCGGCCGCAACCGGGCAACCCCAAGCCGCGTCTGTTCCGCCTACCCCAGGCCGAGGCGGTGATCAACCGCATGGGCTTCAACAACCACGGCGTCGACCACCTGCTGGCGCGGGTGCGTGCGGCCAAGTACGACGGCGTGCTGGGTATCAACATCGGCAAGAACTTCGACACACCGGTCGAGCGCGCCGTCGATGACTACCTGATCTGCCTGGACAAGGTCTACGCCCACGCCAGCTATGTGACGGTCAACGTCAGCTCCCCCAACACCCCCGGCCTGCGCAGCCTGCAGTTCGGCGACTCGCTCAAGCAACTCCTCGAAGCCCTGCGCCAGCGCCAGGAGGACCTCGCCGTGCAGCACGGTCGCCGCGTGCCGCTGGCAATCAAGATCGCCCCGGACATGAGCGACGAGGAAACCGCCCTGGTAGCCAGTGCGCTGGTGGAGTCAGGCATGGATGCGGTGATCGCCACCAACACCACCCTGGGCCGCGAAGGCGTCGAAGGCCTGGAGCATGGTGACGAGGCCGGTGGCCTGTCGGGCGCGCCGGTGCGGGAGAAGAGCACCCACACCGTGAAGGTGCTGGCGGCGGAACTGGGCGGGCGCCTGCCGATCATCGCCGTGGGCGGGATCACCGAAGGCCGCCACGCCGCCGAGAAGATCGCTGCCGGCGCAAGCCTGGTGCAGATCTACTCGGGCTTCATCTATAAGGGGCCGGCGCTCATTCGTGAGTCGGTGGACGCCATTGCTGCACTGCCGGGATTCGGCAAGGGACGCTGAAATGAAAAGGGCTCCCGCTTGGGAGCCCCTGGGCTTGCGCCCGCCGCCCGGATGGGGCGTGCTTGGTGAAATCGGTCAGGTCCGAGGCATCAGCCTACGGCGTGGAGTTGATTGAGACGGTGAATGCCGGCCGTGCCGGTAAAGCCATCCCAGTGGTCGCCGCGGCCCTCCCGCCAGCCGTTGATCCAGGCTTGGCGAGTGGTGGGATGGGTGAAAGGACAAAGATCGCGGGATTTGCCATGAATGCCGTGCTGGTAACCGCGCAGAAATGCTCGTTCCATCGGATCACGCTTAAGTCTTCTCATAGGGTGTAGCCCTCATTTGTTGACTGTAATGTCCCATGGCCCGGGTGCCGGGCCTGGCAGGTCTGGCCTGCCTTCGGGAGGCGCTGCCGGCGTGGCGCCGCCCTGATCCGCTGCCGTTTCGGTAGCGGATTAAGCTGTGTTCTAACCCTTGCTCCGGGGCATTGGAATGATCGTTTTGTCATAAGGACGTAACGAACATGAGTTCCGGACCATAAGCCGAGCGGGCGTTTTTTCGCCCCTCTGAGCCCTGTGCCACCTGTGGCGCGGCCTTGCGCGAGGTTGATGTCGAGGTGCCATGAAAGCCTCGCGCCTGAGAATGAGAATTCTCCAATCCGACGAAGGGACGTTCTGCGACCTTCAGTCACATAATTCTTCGAGGTGTGGAGACATTTCCCCACCGTTGATCAGCCGAAAGGCACTGGAACTAGCATGTCGGACCGTTACGAACTCTTCCTCACCTGCCCGAAAAGCCTGGAAGGGCTGTTGTTGGAGGAAGTCAGCCAACTCGGCCTGGAGGAGCCTCGCGAGCAAGTCGCCGCCGTTCGTGGCCACGGCAGCCTGGAGACGGCCTACCGGCTGTGCCTCTGGTCGCGCCTGGCCAACCGCGTCCTGCTGGTGCTGGCGCGCTTCCCGGTGAGCAATGCCGACGACCTCTACGAGGGCGTGAAAGCGGTGGACTGGCATGACCACCTGGCCGCCGATGGCAGCCTGGCGGTGGAGTTCAGCGGCCATGGCGCCGGCATCGACAACACCCACTTCGGTGCTCTGAAGGTGAAGGACGCCGTGGTTGACCGCCTGCGCACCAGCACCGGCCAGCGCCCCTCGGTGGACAAGCAGAACCCCGACGTGCGCCTGCACCTGCGCCTGGAGAAGGGCGAGGCGATACTCTCCCTCGACCTTGCCGGCCACAGCCTGCACCAGCGCGGCTACCGCCTGCAGCAGGGCGCGGCACCGCTGAAGGAGAACCTCGCCTCGGCGATCCTGATCCGCGCCGGCTGGCCGCGCATCGCTGCCGAGGGCGGCGCCCTGGCCGACCCCATGTGCGGCGTCGGCACCTTCCTGGTGGAGGCGGCGATGATGGCCGCTGATGTGGCCCCCAATCTCAAGCGCGAGCGCTGGGGCTTCTCCAACTGGCTTGGCCACGTGCCGGCGATCTGGCGCAAGCTGCATGACGAGGCCCAGGTCCGCGCCGAAGCCGGGCTGGCCCGCCCACCGCTGTGGATTCGGGGCTACGAGGCCGACCCCCGGCTGATCCAGCCGGCCCGCAACAACATCGAGCGTGCCGGGCTGGGCGCCTGGGTGAAGATCTACCAGGGCGAGCTGGCCACCTTCGAACCGCGCCCGGACCAGAACCAGAAGGGGCTGGTCATCAGCAACCCGCCCTACGGCGAACGCCTCGGCGACGAAGCCAGCCTGCTCTACCTCTATCAGAACCTCGGCGAGCGCCTGCGCCAGGCCTGCATGGGCTGGGAGGCCGCGGTGTTCACCGGCGCGCCCGAACTGGGCAAGCGCATGGGCATCCGCAGCCACAAGCAGTACGCCTTCTGGAACGGCGCGCTGCCGTGCAAGCTGCTGTTGATCAAGGTGCTGCCCGAGCAGTTCGTCACCGGCTCGCGCCGTCAGGACTCCGCCGTCGAAGCACAACCGGGCGTAGCCCCTGCCGCAGAGCCGGCACGCCTGTCCGAGGGCGGGCAGATGTTTGCCAACCGCCTGCAGAAGAACCTCAAGCAACTGGGCAAGTGGGCGCGCAAGGAAGGCATCCAGTGCTACCGCCTGTACGACGCCGACATGCCCGAGTACGCCCTGGCCGTCGACCTCTATGGCGACTGGGTGCACGTGCAGGAATACGCTCCGCCGCGCTCCATCGACCCGGAGAAGGCCCAGGCCCGTCTGCTGGATGCCCTTGCGGCGATTCCCCAGGCCCTGCAGATCGACCCGTCCCGCGTGGTGGTCAAGCGCCGCGAGCGGCAGACCGGCACCCGCCAGTACGAGCGCCAGGGCGCCGAAGGGCGATTCATGGAGGTGAACGAAGGCGGCGTGAAGCTGTTGGTCAACCTCACCGACTACCTGGACACCGGCCTGTTCCTCGACCATCGCCCCATGCGCCTGCGCATCCAGCGCGAAGCGGCGGGCAAGCGCTTCCTCAACCTGTTCTGCTACACCGCCACCGCCACCGTGCATGCCGCCAAGGGCGGTGCCCGCAGCACCACCAGCGTCGACCTGTCCAAGACCTACCTGGACTGGGCACGGCGCAACCTCTCGCTGAACGGCTTCTCCGACAAGCAACGGTTGCAGCAGGGTGACGTGATGGCCTGGCTGGAGGAGGATCGCGGCGAGTACGACCTGATCTTCATCGACCCGCCGACCTTCTCCAACTCCAAGCGCATGGAGGGGGTGTTCGACGTGCAGCGCGACCATGTTCACCTGCTCGACCTGGCCATGGCTCGCCTGGCCCCTGGTGGGGTGCTCTACTTCTCCAACAACTTCCGCAAGTTCCAGTTGGATGAAGCCCTGAGCGCCCGCTACCAGGTCAGCGAGATCAGCGCCGAGACCCTCGACCCGGACTTCGCCCGCAACGGCAAGATCCACCGAGCCTGGCGCCTGACGGCCTGCTGAGTACCGTCCGTCTCCGCCCGTAAGGGCGGGGCGGAACTTTTCCCGCCGACGCTAGGCAAAATGCCATCACCCCGCTAGGTTTGTGATCACAGGGACGTCTTCTCCATCACGAACCGAGGCTCGAGCATGGCCATGCCTGCCCAGGCAACCACGTCCCCTTTCTCACCTGCAGGCAACCGCGGGCTGCTTTGGCTCATCTGCGTACTGGTCATCGGCATCGGACTGGGGTTCACCGGCCTGCTCTGCCGTGCCGTGCATGACTCCGAGGAGCACCAGTTGCGGGAGCGTTTCACCCAGGTCGCCAACGAGCGCGTCAGTCGGGTGGAGGAGCGCCTCAGCGGTCAATTGAAGGAGCTGGATGCGCTGCAGCGCTTCGTGGCCAACTCGCCCCATCTCGACCTGCAGCGCTACCGGCGCTTCGTCGAGCCGATGCTGCTGGACGCACTGGCCTATTACTGGGTGCCGCGGGTTGAGTCCGGGCAGCGTGGCGCCTATGAGGCCAGGGCGCGCCGAGAGGGGCTGATGGATTTCCGCATCCATGACCTGGAGGGTGCCAGCCCTGTTCGCGACTACTACCTGCCGCTCTTCTACGGCGCCGCACGCCGCAACAGCGCGCTGCCCATCGGGTTGGACATGCGCGCCTTGCCCGAGCGCCAGGCGCTGCTGAACAAGGCCGAAGTGGAGCGGCAGGTGACGGTGTCCGGCCTTGTCCGGGTCTACGGCATGCCGGACGACGTTCACGAAGGTGTCCTGATCGTCGCCCCGGTGCTGGGCAGGGCGGAGGAGCCACTGCCTGGCTTCGTCGTTGCCATCGTCAGCCTGCGCCAGGAGCTGGAAGAAGGCCTGCCGAGCGAAATGCTCGCCAACCTGCCCACACGGCTCGACGACATCACCGACCCGGCTCGTCCGCAGCGCCTTTACCAGAGCCATTCCGCCGCCGACCTCAGTGGGTTGGTGGTGGAGCGTACCCTGGCTTTCGGCGACCGGACCTACCGCCTGGAGGTGCGCCCCAGCCCGAAGTTCCTCGCTGACAACCGCACCACCTCCTGGCACCTGGTGCTGGGCACCGGCATTGCCCTCAGCCTGATGCTGGGCGGCTACGTCCTGCTGCTCATCAGCCAGCGCCAGCGGGCCCTGCGCCTGGTGGCCGAGCGTACCGCCGAACTGCACGAGCGGGAGATGCAGCTCAAGCTCAGCGAGGAGCGCTGGAGCTTCGCCCTGGACGGTGCTGGTCATGGCGTTTGGGACTGGGAGCCGGACAGCGGCCGGATGTTCTTCTCGCCCGCCTGGAAGACCATGCTCGGCTACCTGCCCGGGGAGCTGGAGGACAGCCTCGACACTGCGCTCGGGCTGCGCCACCCCGATGACCTGCAGGGTTCGCTGGAGGCGCTGCGGCGCTACCTGAACGGCGAAGTCGACGTCTACCGCAGCGAGCACCGCATGCGCCGCAAGGACGGCAGTTGGGCCTGGGTGCTGGAGCGTGGCCAGGTGGTGGAGGTCAACGACGACGGTTCGCCACTGCGGCTGATCGGTACCCAGACCGACATCAGCGAGAGCAAGGTGGTGGAGCTGCAGTTGGCCCTGGCCAACGGCAACCTGCGCAGCCTGCTGGACGCGGCGACCGAGGTGTCGATCATCGCCACTGACCTCGAGGGCTACATCCTGCAGTTCAATGCCGGTGCCGAGCGCATGTTCGGCTACAGCGCCGAGGAGATGCTTGGCACCCGTCCCCACACCCTGCACCTCGAAAGTGAGGTGCGCGAGCGCTGTGCGGCCCTGGCCCAGCGCCTCGGCCGCCCGGTACCCGACCTCCATCGGTACGTGGTGGAGGTAACTGCCGGGCGCTGTTACGACGAACACGAGTGGACCTACGTGCGCAAGGACGGCAGCCAGTTGATCGGCAACCTGATCCTCACCGAAGTGCGCAACGAGGCGGGCGAGTTGATCGGCTTCCTCGGCATTTCCACCGACATCACCGAGCGCAAGCGCGTGCAACAGGCCCTGGAGGAGCGCGACCGCCTGCTGGAGAAGCTCAGCGCGCGGGTACCGGGGGCGATCTACCAGTACCAGCTGATGCCCGACGGCTCCAGTCGCTTCCCCTATGTCAGTGCCGGCATCCACGACCTGGTAGAGATGAGCGCTCTCGACGCCCGGCTGGATGGTGAGCGGTTGTACCAGCGCGTTCACCCCGAGGACCTTGAGCGTGTGCAGGGCAGCATCCTCGCCTCTGCCCAGACCCTGGAGACCTGGCGAGAGGACTTCCGTGTGCTCCTGCCGCATAAGGGCGTGCGCTGGCTGCGTGGTGAGTCGGTGCCCGAGCGCATGCCCGACGGCAGCGTGCTCTGGCATGGCTACATCTCCGACATCACCGGCCACAAGCTGGTGGAGCAGGAGCTGCGCACCCTCTCCATCACCGACGCCCTCACCGGTGTGTACAACCGCCGGCACTTCCAAGAGCGCCTGGAAGTGGAGATCGCCCGCGCCCAGCGCAGCGAAGGGCCGCTGTCGGTGGTGATGTTCGACATCGACCATTTCAAGCAGGTCAACGACCGCTTCGGCCATGAGGTCGGCGATCGGGTGCTCAAGATCATCTGCCAGCGGGTCGGCGAGCGGCTGCGGCGCATCGACGTGTTCTGTCGTCTGGGGGGCGAGGAGTTCATCGTCATTTGCCCCAACACCGGGGAGGCCCAGGTCCAGGTGCTGGCCGAGGCGTTGTGGAGCACCTTGTCGAAGGACGCGCTGCCGGAGGTTGGGGTGGTCACCGCCAGCTTCGGGCTGGCCTGCTGGCGTGAGGGGGAACTGGCCGACGACCTGCTGCGGAGGGTCGACGAGGCGGTCTATGCCGCCAAGCAGGCCGGGCGCAATCGCGTCTGCGTCGCGGCCTGACGGGCGGCCCCGGTCGGGGCCGCCGTTCATCTCAACGGGCGCTGCCCTTGGACTGGTGCAGGTCCAGCAGCACCTGGTCGAGAATCGACGAGGCGCCCCAGGGGCGCGGGTCGTTGAGGATTGCTACCACCGCCCAGGTGTTGCCCGCGCCGTCGCGGCTGAAGCCGGCAATGGCGCGCACCGTGTTCAGGGTGCCGGTCTTGATGTGGGCTTCGCCGGCCATGGGGGTGCGGCGCAGGCGCTTGCGCATGGTGCCGTCCATCGCCACCAGCGGTAGCGAGGCGATGAATTCGGCGGCGTAGGGGCTCTGCCAGGCCGCGTGGAGGATGGTGGCCATCTCCCGCGCGCTGACCCGCTCGTTGCGCGACAGCCCCGAGCCGTTCTCCATCACCAGGTGCGGGGCAGTTATGCCCTTTTGAGCCAGCCACTTGCGGATGACCCGCTGTGCCGCCTTGGCGTCGTCGCCATCCACTTCATTGCGGAACTGCGCGCCGATGCTGAGGAACAGCTGCTGGGCCATGGTGTTGTTGCTGTACTTGTTGATGTCCCGAATGATCTCCACCAGATCCGGGGAGAAGGCGCGGGCCAGCAGCTTGGCGTCCTTGGGCACGTCGGCCTGGCGGTCCTTACCGAGGATCGAGCCGCCCAGCTCCTTCCAGATGGCGCGCACGGCACCTGCGGCATAGGCCGGGTGATCGAGGATCGACAGGTAGGTCTGGGCGCTGCAGCCTTCCGGCAGTTGGCCGATGGCGATCACCGTGGTGCCGTCGAACTGGGTCACCGGGTTGTAGCGCACGTCCGGGAAGGCGGGGCAGGGCGCAGCCTTGGTCACCTTGATCTGGTTGTCCAGACGGATGCTCTCGATGGGCGGCTCGGCCGCCAGGGTCACGCGGCCCCCATCGGCACGGGCGACGAAGCGCAGCGCCTTGAGGTTGACCAGCAGCGAATCCGGGCCCACCAGGAAGGGCTTGTTGTCGTCGCCGCCGTCGTCGTTGAACGCCGGCAACTGCGGGTGGACGAAGCGGCTGCGGTCCAGCACCAGGTCACCGGTGACCTTCAGCACGCCGTTGGCGCGCAGGTCGCGCATCATCAGCCACAGCTTCTCCATGTTCAGCTTCGGGTCGCCACCACCCTTGAGGTAGAGGTTGCCGTTGAGCACCCCGTCCTTGAGCGTGCCGTCGGTATAGAACTCGGTCTTCCACTGGTAGGTGGGACCCAGCAGCTCCAGGGCTGCATAGGTGGTGATCAGCTTCATGGTGGAGGCCGGGTTCACCGACACGTCCGCGTTGAAGATGGTCTGGGCACCCGGGCCGGTCAGCGGCAGGGTCACCAGCGACAGCGAGGAGGGCGCGATCTTGTTCTTCTTCAGGGCCTGCTGGACCTTCGGTGTGAGGGTCGCGTTGACCTGGACGGCCTGGGCCGGCAGGGCGAAGGGCAGGAACAGGCCGGCGAAGGCGAGCGGGCGAAGGGTCTTGAACAGGGATATCAACGGCGGTCCTCCGGATGGAGGTGGACAACGGGGGCATGCATGGCAAGGTGTTCCCACGGTGGTTTGGGGAAAATGCGCGCATTATGCCGCAAGCGACCGCCGGGCGCAGGGGCCCATGCGGCACGGGCCAAGCGGCGCCGAACCTGCTAGAGTGCGCGCCTTGAAAACCTCTGAGGACTGCCTGATGGCCAAGAACCGCTCCCGTCGCCTGCGTAAGAAGCTCTGTGTGGATGAATTCCAGGAGCTGGGCTGCGAACTCAGCCTGACCTACAAGGAAGGCCTGGACCTCAACGCACTGCAGGACTTCCTGGATGCCTTCATCGTCGAAGCCATCGATGGCAACGGCCTGGGCTACGTCGGTGGCGAAGACTACGGTTTCGTCTGCCTGGCCAAGCGCGGCTCGGTCAACGAAGAGCAGCGCACCGCCCTGGAAGCCTGGCTCAAGGGCCGCAGCGAACTGGCCGAGTTCAACCTCAGCCCGCTGGTCGACGTGTGGTACCCCGAGAACGCGATCAACGCCCAGTAAGCGTCGACGTGACTCGGAGAAAAGGCGCCCCAGGGCGCCTTTTTTCATGTCTGCAGGAACACCGCAGCCGCTATGACGGGTTCCCCACAACCTCCGCCCGCTGCAGCAGTTGCGCTTCGTCCACCGCATCCACCTGTTCGGGCCGCAGGAAGCGTTCGGCGTAGTCCCGGTACACGCCGCTGCGGATGAACAGCCCGAACAGCTCGGTGTCGATGTGCGCGCCCTTGCACATGCCGGCCATGATCCCCAGCGCTTCGGAGAGGGTCTTGCCCTTCTTGTAGGGGCGGTCCACGGCGGTCAGCGCCTCGAAGATGTCGGCGATGGCCATCATCCGCGCCGGCAGGCTCATCTGCTCGCGGAGCAGGCGCTTGGGATAGCCGGTGCCGTCCATCTTCTCGTGGTGGCCGCCAGCGATCTCCGCCACGTTCTTCAGGTGCGGCGGGAAGGGCAGGCGGCTGAGCATCAGGATGGTCTGCACGATGTGGTGGTTGATGATGTAGCGCTCCTCCGCCGTCAGCGTGCCGCGTGCGATGGCGAGGTTGTGCAGTTCGCCCCGGTTGAACTTGTACTCCGGCACGTCGAGACGGAACCCCCAGGGGTTGTCCACCGCCATGCGCTCGCCCTCGGCGCGCTCCAGCAGGTGCTCGGGGCGGTCGGCCAGCAGCGGTTCCTCCGCCGGCAGGGGGCGGGGCGGCGTGCGCGCCTGGCGCTGGGCCTCTTCCCAGGACACCCCCAGGCGGTCGTCCAGGGTGCGCAGCCAGGTGCGCCCGGCGATGGCCTGGAGACGCTGCTGGTCTGCCTCGGCCATGAACTCCCCGCCCAGGTTGCAGCGGGCGATGAAGGCGAACTCGTCGTCCAGGGTGGCCAGCAAGGTGTCCCGCTGCGCGGCCAGCACGGCCTCGTCGGCGCCTTCGGCACGGGCCTGCCAGTAGGCGATCCAGGCATCGCGCTTGAGCACCTCGAAGCGCATCCGCACCTCGTGGATGCGGTCGTAGAGGGTTTCCAGCTTGGTGGCCTTGTCCACCACGTACTCGGGGGTGGTCACCTTGCCGCAGTCGTGCAGCCAGGCGGCGATGTGCAGGGCCTCCCAATCCTCCTCGGTGGGGTTGTAGTCGCGGAAGGGGCCGTCTGCGCTCTCGGCTGCGGCGCGGGCCAGTGCCAGGGTGATCTCCGGCACCCGCTGGCAGTGGCCGCCGGTGTAGGGGCTCTTGGCATCGATGGCACCGGCGATCAGTTGGATGAACGCATCCAGCAACTGCTTCTGCCGTTCCAGCAGGCGCTGGCTCTCGATGCACAGCGCTGCCACGCCGGACAGGGCTTCGACGAAGGCGACACGCTCCGGCCGCAGCATGGCTGGGTCGGCCTCGCCGTCGGTGTCGCGCTGCAGCAGTACCAGCAGGCCGATGGTGTCGCCCTGGCGGTTGTGCAGGCCGGTGCCCATCAGGTGCGCGCGCGCTGTGCCCAGGGCGTTCAGCAGCGGCCCCAACTCGCCGGCCTGGTCGTAGCCGAGCGCCTGGGCCAGGGTCGCGCCCCCGGTGGCGGGCTGGCGGATCCAGGCGGGGAGGGCGGGGTCATCCCTGCCGTGTGCCGACAGGCCCAGCTCCGT
Organism: Pseudomonas sp. 1D4; assembly: GCF_001728925.1. Classification (NCBI taxonomy): domain Bacteria; kingdom Pseudomonadati; phylum Pseudomonadota; class Gammaproteobacteria; order Pseudomonadales; family Pseudomonadaceae; genus Pseudomonas; species Pseudomonas sp. 1D4. Next base: position 48,339 of record NZ_LXJQ01000016.1, on the reverse strand, counting down.
GGGTTGTCGCTGCTGGCCGTCGAGAAACAGGGCCTGGGGTTCGAGCCGCCCCTGCTCGGCGTCCAGCAGGTAGAGGATGCCGCCGGCGGATTCGCTGATCTCCACGGTCTCCTTGAGGACTCGGCTCAACAGCGCATCGAAACGCTTCTCCGCCGACAGGCTGGCGGTGATGTCGAGGAAGCTGCCCAGCGTGTCCTTCATCTTCGCCATCGCCACGGCCAGTTGGTCCACCTCCAGCACCGGGGAGCGGCCGAGTGCGGGGACGGCGAAGTCGAAGCGGCGGATGGCCTCGGCCTCCACCACCAGCGCCCGCAGGGGTTTCACCAGGATGCGCGAGAGCAGCCAGCCGATCGGGATGCACAGGATGAGGGTGACCAGAGTGAGCACGCCGCCCTGCCAACGGATGCGATAGGCATCGGCCAGCAGCTCGTCCTCTGGGACCAGCAGGGCCAGGTAGAGCCCCTTGGGACCGCCCGCCTGCAGGTGCTGGCGGGAAACCACCCATTGGCGTCCCGCCAGTTTCAGGGTGATGCGCAGGTCACCCTGCTCGCTGCGGGCGAGCAGCGCAGCAATGGCCGGGTCCAGGTCGCGGGCCATGTTCAGGCGCGGCTTGTCGTCGATGTGGGTGATCAGGCGCGCGCTGTCGGGATACGCCACCGCCTCGCCACCAGGGGCGAACAGCACCACCTGGGTGCCGGGGGTGACCCGGTGCGCGGCCAGGGTGGCGGACAGGTCGTCCAGGGTCAGGTCGGCGCCGATCACCGAGTCCTCGCCCGCCGGCATGGCCAGGGTGGTGCCCACCGCACCACTGGAGAAGAACACGTAGGGCGCGGTGGCGATGTGGTCACCCTGCTCCAGGGCGGTGTTGAACCAGGGGCGGCCGCGCGGATCGTAGCGCTCGTTGAGGTTCTGCCGGCGGCTGATCACCGCCAGGTTGTCGTCGAGGAACAGTGATTCCGACTGGGCACGGGAGAGGTTGTTGCGCTCGATGCTCCAGACCTGGAAGGCCGCACCGGGTGGGGCATCGAAGCGCTTCTTCAACGCCTCGGTGCGCAGCGGGCGGACCATGAGGAAGTCACCGTCGTCGTACCCCTGATAGAGGGCGGCCAGCTTGGGGTGGTCGCGCAGGGCCTGGACAAAGGGCCTGAGCAGGCGCTCCTGGCGCTGCCAGGCTGCATCCTGCGCGTTGCCTGGGGTCAGCGCCATGAGGTTGAGCAGGGTATCGATGGGGCGGTACGTGCCTTCCAGGTCCGCCTCCACCTGCTGGCTGATCCGTCCGAATAGCGCATCGCTGCTGGACAGGATGATCTGGGTCGCCTGGCGGTAGTTGAAGACGCCGAGGACCACTCCGGAGATCAACAGAAGCAGGGTGAACAGCAGGCTGATGTGGACATGCAATGGAAATCGACGTTCGAGCGACCTTGGCATTGCCGAAGCTCCTGATCCCTGTCGTTGAGGCGCGTGTGCAGCATAGATGAGGGTCGGAGTCAGTGCCGGTGGCGGCAGAAAAAGAGCCGCTTGCCGCAAGGCTTCAGGCTGCCAAGCACAATCGGGTGCGCTGTGCACCTGTATCCAGGCTGGCGGACGCTGGGAATCAGAGGGAAAAGACGGGTTTTGGCCCTGACACTGCGGCTGGTAAGTAGGACTATTCCTAAGGTTCTGACGGCTGCGTCCCTAATCCCTGCGATCCACCCCATCGACGCTCGACAGGTCTCCCGTCATCTCTATCTTGGCGAAACCCGTACACCTCAAGGGAGATAACAAGGTGAGCAAACTGGTAGACCTGGATGAGTTCCTGCGCATGGGGAACGAGGCACCGAGCAAGGTGCTGATCGTCGACGATCACCCCGTAATCCGCCTGGCCGTGCGCCTGCTTCTCAACCGCGAGGGGTATGAAGTGATCGCCGAGACCGACAACGGCGTGGACGCCATCGCACTGGCCCGGGAACACGTGCCGGACCTCATCATCCTCGACATCGGCATCCCCAAGCTGGGTGGCCTCGACGTCATCGCCCGCCTCAGCTCGCTGGAGCTGCCGCTGCGCATCCTCGTGCTGACCGGGCAGAACCCCAGCCACTACGCCGCCCGCTGCATGCAGGCCGGTGCTGCCGGCTTCGTCTGCAAGGAAGGCGACCTGGGCGAACTGGCGTCGTCGGTGCGTGCGGTGCTGTCGGGCTACAGCTACTTCCCCAGCGACGTGATCCGTTCCGGCAAGCGCCAGGTCGGCGTACCCGACGAGCAGGAGCTGATCAGCCGCCTCTCCGACCGCGAGCTGGTGGTGTTGAAGTACCTGGCCAACGGCTACAGCAACAAGCGCATCGCCGACGAGATGTTCATCAGCAACAAGACCGTCAGTACCTACAAGTCCCGCCTGCTGCTCAAGCTCAACGCCCGCTCGTTGATCGAGCTGGTGGAATTCGCCAATCGCAACGCGCTGGTCTGAGCGCATTGCAACCCCGTAGGCGTCGAGATCGGCGGCGCTGCGGGGGTCAGTCGCGCAGGGGCTTGGTGACGGGCTCCGCCAGCGGTGCCGGTCCAGTCGCCCCACGTGTTTCCCCTACCTCCACTTCTGCCTCCGCCGGCGCCCGTGGCGCCCAGCGCAGGCGTGCCCGGTGCGCGCCATAGGCCACCAGCAGTGCCAAGGCTGCGCCCAGCAGACTGTTGTAGAGCCGCACTTCCGGCAGGTGCCAGTCGTGGGCCAGGCTCTCGGCCAGCAGCACGAAGCACAGCGTGGTCTGGGCGACGAACAGGCCGTAGTGCTGAGCGATGAAGGCACGGCTGAGCACGATCAGCGGCAGCATCGCCGTAACCAGCCAACCCGGGCTCTCCATCCAGTGGCCGAACAGGATCAGTGCCAGCGCTGCCGCCAGGCTGCCGAGGCTGCGCTGTATGGCCCGTACCAGGCTGCTGTCCAGCTCCATCTGCAAGGTCGTCACCACCGTCAGCGTCAGCCAGTAGCCCCGGGGCAGGCCGCTGAGGTTGGCCGCCAGGCCCGCCAGGGCAACCGCCAGGGTGCAGGCCAGGGCGTGGATCCACCACAGCCGCTGCGGCAGGCGCCCGGCGTGCCGGCCGAACACCTTGATGAACCCGCCCAGGCGCGGCAGCACCGGCCACAGGCGCAGGCCATGGGCGCCCCGCAGGAAGAACGCCAGCAGCATCACCCACAGCCCGCCGATGGCGAACAGCGCGCCCACCGCCAGGCCGTTGTGCAGGTTGCCGCTGCCGGCCTGGCCCTGGCCCAGGCACAGACACACCGCCAGGCCAACCCCCAGCTTGCCCAGCTCCGTGCCGTAGCGCTGCAGCACCGCCAGCAGGAACCCCCACAGGGCGAAGGTGCCGAGGCTGGCCAGGGGATGGCTGGCAGCCCAGAAGCCGATGCCTGCGCTGAGAGCGCCGAGCAGGGTGAGCAGCAGCATGCGCAGCATGCCGAAGCGGTGCATCGGGTTGGCCAGCGCCGCCTGGAAGGCCCCGGTGGCTGCCCAGAGAAAGCCCGTGTGCGCAGTGAACAGGCCCAGCAGCAGCGGCAGGCCGCAGCCCAGGCCGGCGATGGCCGCCGGGCCCCAGGCCGGAGGGCCGGCGTGCCAGTGAAAGCTCTGCCTGATCGCCTGACGCATGACGCTTCCCTAGACCGGGCTCGAACGGCCGGTCATCTCCCGGGCCATCTCGGTGGCGTAGCTGTCGGTCATGCCGGCGATGAAGTCCAGCACCCGCAGGAAGGAGCGGTACAGCGGCCAGCCCGGATTGGGCGCGTTGTTGCCCAGCAGGTCGAGGATGCGCCGGTTCTTGAAGGACGGCGTACGCCCGCCGTGCTGCTCCAGCGCCGCGCCACAGAAGGCGTTGAGGAGGATTTCCAGGGTGGTGTAGGCGCCGATCTCATGCAGCGTCTTGCGCTTGTCCTGGAAGATGCGCTCGCGGGCGATGGCCTTGGCGCGCAGCACGCAACGCTTGGCCGGGCCGTCCATGTGCTCCACCAGGTCGCCGTGCAGAGTGCCGGCGAGCAGGGCGTCCTGCTGTTCGACGAAGGCCCGCGCGGCGGCGTTGGTCAGGTGTTCGATGGCCTTGCCACGCAGGATCGCCAGCTTGCGCCTGCGCGAGTCGTGAGGGCCCAACTGGCGGTAGGTTTCCGGCAGGTCGTCGCCCACCAGGCCCAGCAGCACCGCCTCCACCTCGGCGTAGTCCAGCAGCTCCATCTCCAGGCCGTCTTCCAGGTCGATGAGGGCATAGCAGATGTCGTCGGCCGCCTCCATCAGGTAGACCAGCGGGTGGCGCGCCCAGCGCTGGGGTTCCAGTTGCGGCATGCCGAGCTTCTGGGTGATCTGCTCCATCAGCGGCAGTTCGCTCTGGTAACAGCCGAACTTGTGTTTCTTGTAGCCCAATGCCTCGGCGTGCCGGGACGTCCAGGGGTACTTGAGGTACGCGCCGAGGGTGGCGTAGGTCAGGCGCGTGCCGCCGTCGAACTGGTGGTACTCCAGCTGGGTGAGCACGCGAAAGCCCTGGGCATTGCCCTCGAAGCTGAGGAAGTCGGCACGCTCGACGTCGCTCATCGCATCCAGCCAGCCGCGCCCGGCCGCCTGCTGGAACCAATGGCGGATAGCGTCCTCGCCGGAGTGGCCGAACGGCGGGTTGCCGATGTCGTGGGCCAGGCAGGCGGACTGCACGATCACCCCCAGGTCCGAGGGCTCGCACCAGTCCGGCAGCGCCTCGCGCAGCACCTCGCCCACGCGCATGCCCAGGGAGCGGCCGACGCAGCCCACCTCCAGGGAATGGGTCAGGCGGGTGTGGATGTGGTCGTTGCTGGAGACCGGGTGCACCTGGGTCTTGCGGCCCAGGCGGCGGAAGGCGCCGGAAAAGATGATGCGGTCGTGATCCTTGTGGAACGGGCTGCGGCCCAGCTCCTCGGTGCTGTGCACCGGCTTGCCGAGCCGTTCCCGCGTAAGCAGTGTCTGCCAGTCCAATGCCTGTCCTCGCCTCAGTGGCTCAATGGGAGGCTAGCTTCCCGGTTAAGCCCGGGCGAGGCAAGTGGACCTTGGGACGGCCGCAGGAGTTCCGCGCCTGGCTCAGAGCCCGGCGGCGTCGATGTCCACCAGCAGCAGGCGGCGGCCGTTGTCGATGAACTGGCCGGCGGTCAGGCAGTACTGGTTGGTGGTGGCGTCGCGGTAGGTGCTGGAGAGGGTCAGGCGGCGCTCCTCCCAGCCCTCGGCCAGCAACTGGTAGAAGTACGGCCGCCAGGACCAGTTGTGGCCCTGGTAGCGGGCGTCATCCCGCCACGCGCCCTGATGCCATTCCAGGTTGGGGGTCAGTTGGGTGCCGGTGCGGTCGCACTGATAGATGCGCAGCAGCCTGGGGAACTCGGCGGGGTTCGGCAGCGCCTGGTGGTCGCCGCCGGCCTCGGCCCAGGCCTTCAGTTGGTTCATCAGGCGGTTCAGTTGCTGGCGCATGTCCATCAGTTGCGAGCGCTGGGCCAGCTTGCGTTTCACGTAGCGATCGCGCAGCTCGGCGAAGCGCGCGACGAAGGCATCCGCCGGGAAGAACGCCAGGTGCGGCGCGGCGAACAGGTAGCCCTGCACGTAGCGGGCGCCGCACTCCAGGGCGAAGTCCAGCTCGGCCTCGGTCTCCACGCCCTCGGCGATGATCCAGCAGCCGGTCTTCTCCGCCATCTGCGCCAGCGCCTTCACCACCTCGCCGCTCGGCCCGCCCCGGGCGGCGGCCTGGAACAGCTGCATGTCCAGCTTGAGGATGTCCGGCTGCAACGCCAGCACCCGGTCGAGCTGCGAATAGCCGGCGCCGAAGTCATCGATGGCGATGCGTGCACCGGCCTCCCGGTAGCGTGCCACCACGTCCGGCAGGCGCTGGCTGGCGCCGCCCAGTTCGGTGATCTCGAAGACGATGCGCTCGGGGCTCACCCCGTTGCGCTGCAGCTGCTTGAGGCTGGGCAGGGCCTGGCCGGGGCGCAGCCGGCTGATCCAGCGGGGCGAGATGTTGAGGCTGAGGAACCAGTCGACCGGTGCTTCGTGCAGGCGGCGCAGGGCGTCCTCGCGGATCTCCCGGTCCAGCCGGCGCAGGGCGGCGGGCGGGATGCGCGGGTCGACGAACAGCGGGCCCACCGAATGCAGGGTGGCGTCCTCCATGCGCAGCCGACCCAGGGCCTCGACCCCTGCGATCCGGCCGGTGGCGGTATCGATGAAGGGCTGGAAAGAGGCGAGTGGTTGCCCCTCGATCACGGGCGGCTCCTTGTTGTAATGACCCAGGGTCCGCGCAGGCCAGCGCGGGAACGGCGGGCGATGCCCGGACCGATCCATTAGCAAGAACGTGGCCAGCTTGTCCGACGATCAGGAGCGGGGCGGGCGGTCCATTGCCTGGCTGCGTTGCTTCCACAGGGCACCCAGAAGCGGCAGCAGGGTGCCACCCAGGCGGACCCAGCGCGCCAGCGAGCCGCCGCGAGCGGCGAAGAAACCCAGCGCAGCGATGCCGGCAATGCCCCAGAGTGGTGCGTGCCCCTGGCCCAGGGGATTCTGCAAGCCTTGCGCCAGGCCCCTCACCCGGCGCAGGGGCCGGGTGATCACCTGGGCTTCGTGGCGGATCTCCTGGCGGTGCATCTCCAGGCGCAGGCGGACCAGCGCCTTGCGCAGTTCACGGCGGGAGGAGGGCAGGGGCGGCTGGGTCATGGCAGCAGGCGCTCGCGGTCAAGGGCCAGCTCTTCGAGGGTGCCGGCGAAGGGGGAGGCTTCGTCGTCCACGGCCTGCTTCAGGCGCCAGGCGCAGTAGACGGTGAGCAGCCCGTAGAACAGGCAGAGCCCGCCGATGGCCTGCAGGCGCCAGGCGTCCCAGCACAGCACCAGCACCAGCGCCGACAGGCTCATCAGCAGCAGCAGGGCGAAGACCAGCGCCAGCCCGGCGAACAGCAGCAGGCGCAGGCTGTTGGCCTTCTGCTCCTGCAGCTCGATGCCGAATAGCTCCACATGGCTGTGCAGCAGCCCCAGCACGGCCGCGCCGAGGCGGCGCGGCGACGGGCCGGGCTCGCCGGCCTCGGGGTTGGGCGCGTCCGCCTGCATGTCAGCGACGGTTGGCCAGCAGGCCGAGCAGGAAGCCGACCCCGGCGGCAAGGCCGATGGTCTGCCACGGGTGCTCCTGCACGTAGCCCTCGGTGGCGGCGACGGCGGCCTTGCCCTTGTCCACCAGGCGTTCTTCCGCGAGGTTCAGGGTTTCCCGGGCGCGCTTGAGGGAGTCGTGGATCTGCAGGCGGAGGTCCTCGGCCTGCTCGCCGGCCAGGCTCGCGGTGTGCTGCAGCAGTTTCTCGGTGTCGCCGACGAGGGCCTGGAATTCGGCGATCAGGTCATCCTGGGCGCGGGAGGCGTTGTTGCGGGGCATGGCGGTTCTCCTTGAAAGGCTCAGGGGTTCTGAGTCCTGCCTGGCGCAAAGGGTTCAGGGGAAATTTGCCCAGCCATCCGCCAACGCCCGCCGTGCCTTGGTATGCGGCTTGCTTTGCCCTGGTGCGCCCGGCTGGAAAGCGCCCCGTTATCGAGCGGCAAGGCGGCCTGCCGAGGTGCACGCTTGATTGGTCAAGCGACTGATAAATAAAGAAAAAGTCATGAGTCAGCTGATGCTTCACACTGCCTTTCGCCCCGTTGCGGGGCATCGCCAGGGAGCGGTCCCCGGTGGGGTGGCATCAGTCTGGTGCGCTGTGATGGTGCTGTGACCTTTCTTGGTGCCCTTTCACTGCCGGAGAGCCCCTCTCGATGGAAAACCTCAACAGCGCCGTGCAAACCCTGATCCACGGCTCCAATACCCTGTTCATCCTGATGGGCGCGGTCATGGTCCTGGCCATGCACGCCGGCTTCGCCTTCCTCGAAGTCGGCACCGTGCGGCAGAAGAACCAGGTCAACGCCCTGTCGAAGATCCTCTCGGACTTCGCCGTCTCCACCCTGGCCTACTTCTTCATCGGCTACTGGGTGGCCTACGGGGTCAACTTCCTGCAGCCGGCCGCCGTCCTGGCGGAGGACCACGGCTACGCGCTGGTGAAGTTCTTCTTCCTGCTGACCTTCGCCGCCGCCATCCCCGCGATCATCTCCGGCGGCATCGCCGAGCGCGCCAAGTTCGGCCCGCAGCTGTGCGCCACCGCGCTGATCGTCGCCTTCGTCTACCCCTTCTTCGAAGGGCTGATCTGGAACGGCAACTTCGGCCTGCAGGACTGGCTGAAAGCCAGCTTCGGCGCCAGCTTCCATGACTTCGCCGGCTCGGTGGTGGTGCATGCCGTGGGCGGCTGGCTGGCCTTCGGCGCGGTGGTGCTGCTGGGCCGCCGCGATGGCCGCTACCGTGACGGCCGGCTGATCGCCTTCGCCCCGTCGAACATACCGTTCCTGGCCCTCGGCTCGTGGATCCTCATCGTCGGCTGGTTCGGCTTCAACGTCATGAGCGCCCAGACCCTGCAGGGCGTCAGCGGCCTGGTGGCGGTCAACTCGCTGATGGCCATGGTGGGTGGCACGGCGGCCTCGCTGCTGGTGGGCCGCAACGACCCCGGCTTCCTGCACAACGGGCCGCTGGCCGGCCTGGTGGCGGTGTGCGCCGGCTCCGACCTGATGCACCCGGTGGGCGCCCTGGCCACCGGCGCCATCGCCGGCGGGCTGTTCGTCTGGGCCTTCACCGCCACCCAGGTGAAATGGAAGATCGACGACGTCCTCGGCGTCTGGCCCCTGCACGGCCTGTGCGGCGCCTGGGGCGGTATCGCCTGCGGCGTCTTTGGCCAGCAGGCCCTGGGCGGCCTCGGCGGCGTCAGCCTCGCCAGCCAGTTCATCGGCACCGCGCTGGGCCTGGTGGTGGCGCTGGTGGGCGGCTTCGCCGTGTATGGCCTGCTGAAGAAGACCCTGGGCATCCGCCTCAGCCAGGAGCAGGAGTATTACGGCGCCGACCTGTCGATCCACCGCATCGGCGCGACCAGCCAGGATTGACCCCGGCAGCGGGCACGGAGAGGCGCACCTGTGCGCCTCTTTTCGTTTTTGGGGCGCTCCGCCCGTAGCCTGGGCTTCAGCCCAGGAATCCGGTGCAGCCCATTCCCGGACTGAAGTCCGGGCTACGGGGGCTCAGGTGGCGCAGGGGGATCGCACTCCACCGATCCACTCCCGCCGCCGTGCCGGGTGCCTCGGGTTGATGCGGTTCGCACAGCGCACCGCATCCTACGGCTGCTCCATTCGTAGGATGGGCTGAGCTGTGCGAAGCCCATCGTGTCCCGGCAGGCGATTCCCGGCGAAACGCCGTTGGGTGGATCGCGCTCCACCGATCCACCGCCGCCGCCGTGCGGGGCGCCCTGGGTTGATGCGGTTCGCACCGCTCACCGCATCCTACGGCTGCTCGGTTCGTAGGATGGGCTGAGCTGTGCGAAGCCCATCGTGTCCCGGCAGGCGATTCCCGGCGAAACGCCGTTGGGTGGATCGCGCTCCATCGATCCACCGCCGCCGCCGTGCCGGGTGCCTCGGGTTGATGCGGTTCGCACCGCTCACCGCATCCTACGGCTGCTCGGTTCGTAGGATGGGCTGAGCTGTGCGAAGCCCATCGCTGCGGGGCTGTGTGCTTCACCGATCTGCCGAATTGCTGGGGTGTACAGGCACAAAAAGGAGCCTTCCCTGGCCCCTTGCAGAAACGTGTGTGGAGTGCCGGTTACTTCTCCCAATCCAGGGGGCAGGCGGTGCAGCCTTCCATGTTCACGCCCTGGAACGAGGCGTAGTGCTGGCGGGTGCCGCTGAGGTCGGCGTTTTCCAGGTTGGCGTCGGTGAGCTTGGCCTCCTGCAGGTTGGCGTCGTTGAGGCGGGCGCCCTTGAGGTCGGCACGGCTGAGGAAGGTCATCTCCAGGTCGGCCGCCTGCAGGTTCACGTCGTGCAGCTTGGCGCCGGAGAGGCGGGCGAATTCCAGGTAGGCGCCGGTCAGGTCGGCCCTCTTGAATTGCGCGCCCTGGCCGAACAGACCCCAGCCCTGGATAGCCATCAGGTGCGCATCGCTGAGGTCGGCCAGGCGCAGGTTGGTCTGCTGCAGGCTGGCGCGGGTGAGGTTGGCGCCCACCAGCCGGGCCTTCTCCAGGTTGGCCAGGTCGAGGTTGGTGTGGCGCAGGTTGGCACCGGCCAGGTTGGCCCCGGACAGGTCGATGCGGCGCAGGTCCAGGTTGCTCAGGTCGGCGTTGGACAGGTTGGCCCCCGAGCAGCGGGCGCCGGGCTCCAGGCGGCAACCGTCGATCACGCGCACGGCGTCGGCATCGCTGTCGGCGGCGGCAGGCTGGGTGGATTCGGGCTGGGCCCAGGCGAGGCCGAAGACCAGCATGAGCAGGGGAAGGAACATGGGCAGGTAGTTCATGGCGGCTCCCGGAACGAGAACCGGCGCACCCGTGGGCGCGCCGGTCAGGATGGTCAGCGGCTGGCGGTCTTGTTGTCCCAGCTCGGCAGCTTGAACACCCAGAAGGAACCGCCCTGGGCGACCGGCTTGGTCAGCTCGGCCATGTCGCCGCCCCACAGGGGCACGGCACCGCCGTAGCCGACGGTCACGCCGATGTACTGCTCGCCATCCTGTTCCCAGGTGATGGGCGGGGAGACGATCCCGCTGCCGGTCTGGAACTTCCACAGCTCCTTGCCGGTTTTCGCGTCGAAGGCCTTGAAGAAGCCGTCACCGGTGCCGGTGAACACCAGGTTGCCCTTGGTGGCCAGCACGCCGGCCCACAGCGGCAGGTGCTCGTTGTGCTCCCACACCACCTTGCCGGTGGTCGGGTCCATGGCGCGCAGGCTGCCGACGTGGTCGTCGTACATGCGCTTGATGCGGAAGCCCATGCCCAGGTAGGCGGAGCCCTTCTTGTAGTTCACCTCCTCGGTCCAGTAGTCCTCCTTCCAGTTGTTGGCCGGCACGTAGAACAGGCCGGTGTCCTGGCTGTAGGCCATCGGGTTCCAGTTCTTGCCGCCGAGGAAGGGCGGGGAGACCTCCACCGGCCTGCCGTGCTTCTGGCCCGGCTCGGGCAGCGGCGGACGCTGGCCTTCGTTCTCCACCGGGCGACCGGTCTTCAAGTCGATGTGGCTGGCCCAGGTGATGTTGTCGACGAAGGGGAAGGCGTTCTGCAGCTTGCCGTTGCTGCGGTCCACCACATAGAAGAAGCCGTTGCGGTCGGCGTGGGCGGTGGCCTTCACCGTCTTGCCGTCCTTGCCCTTGTAGTCGAACAGCACCAGCTCGTTGTTGCCGGAGAAGTCCCAGGCGTCGTTCGGGGTGTGCTGGTAGAACCACTTCACCTCGCCGGTGCTCGGGTCCACGCCCACCTGGCCGGAGGTGTAGAGGCTGTCGTAGTCCTGGGGGTTGCCGCCCTTGGCGGTGCGTGCCCAGGTGTTCCACGGGCCGGGGTTGCCGGCGCCGACGATGATGGTGTTGGTCTCGGCGTCGAAGCTGGCGCTTTGCCAGGGGGCGCCGCCGCCGTGGCTCCAGGCTTCCACCTTGCCGGTGGGGGAGTCCTTGTCGTCCGGCCAGGAGGGGGCCTTCACGTCGCCGGTGGGGGTGCTGTCCTTGCCGTTCAGGCGGCCCATGTGGCCCTCGACGAAGGGGCGCATCCAGACTTCCTCGCCGGTGTCCGGGTCGCGGGCGAACAGTTGGCCGACCACGCCGAATTCGTCACCGGAGCTGCCGTGGATGAGCAGCACCTTGCCGGTCTTCTGGTCCTTGATGAGGGTCGGTGCGCCGGTCATGGTGTAGCCCGCCGTGTGGTCGCCGAATTTCTTGTTCCACACCACCTTGCCGGTGTCCTTGTTCAGCGCCACCAGGCGGCCGTCCAGGGTGCCGAAGAAGATCTTGTCGCCGAAGATCGCAGCGCCCCGGTTGACCACGTCGCAGCACGGGCGGATGTCGGCCGGCAGGCGGTGGTTGTAGACCCACAGGCGCTTGCCGGTCTTGGCGTCCAGCGCGAACACGCGGGAATAGGACGCGGTGACGTAGATCACCCCGTCGCTGACGATGGCCTGGGACTCCTGGCCGCGCTGTTTCTCGTCACCGAAGGAGAAGGACCAGGCCGGCACCAGCTTGAACACGTTCTGGTCGTTCACCTGGGCCAGGGGGCTCCAGCGCTGGGCATTGGTGCCCATGCCGTACTGCAGCACGTCCTTGACCGAGACATGGTCGTTGGCGATGTCTTCCCAGGTGACGTTCTTGGCGAAGGCAGCGCTGGTGGCAGCCAGGCCGCCGGCGAGGAGCAGACCCTTGACGGCGAGGGCCAGCGGGGAGCGGGGGAGCGATCTTGTTGTCATCTTTGTGGTTCCCGTGGTCGTTGAGGACCAGTGCGCCACCTGGCGTCCTGGCGTATCGCATAGTGGAAGCGACCCCCTTGCCGGGATACGGAAAAACTCCCGCGATGGCCGGGAAAAATTCCCGGTCCGGACATGACTTGGACGTGCTGCCAAAGCCTCCCCCGGCACCTCCCCGGGGCCTGCTACCAAGGGCGTAGCGCGCGCCCACCAAAGCAGCATTCGGGGCCCCCTGGGGGCCTCCTTACCATCCTCGGCACCACGCTCCAGGGGAGCGTTGCCTTGCCCAGCATCTCGATGAGGATGGACGTCATGCACAACAACAAGAACACCCTGCGCGGTCTGCTGCTGCTCGCCGGCCTGGGCCTTTCCGGCCTGGCCCTGGCCCACGGCGACGTGGTGCCCCAGGCGGTGAACACCGAAGGCCTCGAACCCCTGGGCAAGGAGTGGCGCGAAACCAACCCCTACCGTGCGCCCTACGAGAAGAACGCCCTGGCGGTGGAGATCGGTTCCTCGGCCTACAACCAGAACTGCGCCCGCTGCCACGGCCTGGAAGCCAAGTCCGGCGGCATCGCCCCCGACCTGCGCTACCTGGAGACCGACGCCAGCGGTGACGAGTGGTTCAAGGAGCGGGTGATCAACGGCGCCGTGCGCGATGGGGCCGTGTACATGCCGAAGATGGCCGACTTCCTCAGCCAGGAAGCGCTCTGGGCCATCCGCGCCTACCTGGAAAGCGTCCACGTGGACGAGTGAGCCATGCGCCGCTGGCTGCCACTGGCCCTGGGGCTGTGCCTGAACGTCCAGGCCGCTCCCGATCCGGGCCCGGACCCGGTGCCATCGGTGATGTGGGCCTACCACCACCCGCGCATCCTAGAAGGGGCCCCCTTCGTCTTCGACTCGCGCGTGGTGCTGCAGGCCCCGCCCTTCGCCGAGGACGCCCGGCAGGTGCCGATCCAGGTCGACGCCCAGGCGCTGCCCGGCCCGGTGCGGCGGCTGGTGGCCTGGGCCGAGCTGAATCCCATCCCGCGGATTTTCGACTTTCGCCCCGGCGAGCGGGTGCTGCCGGTGGTGGCCGTGCGCATCCGTGTCGAGCAAGCCACCGCCGTGCGGGTTGCCGCGCTCACCGATGACGGTGTCTGGCATGTCGGCTCCGCCTGGGTCGACGCCGCCGGCGGTGGCTGCACCGCGCCCAGCGTGGTGCGCGCCCAACCGGGCTGGGAGCAGCGCCTCGGGCACATCCAGGGCGCCCGCTTCGCCCACGACGGCGCCAGCCGCCTGCGCCTGCGCATCGACCACCCCATGGACAACGGCCTGGTCGGCGGCGTGCCCGAGTTCTTCCTCAACCAGGCCGAACTGCGCAGCCCCACGGGCGAGGTCCTCGCCAGCCTGGAGCTTTTCCCCGCCTTGGCCGAGAACCCCACCCTCAGCCTGGAGACCCGCACCCCGGAGCCGACCCACCTGTGGCTGAGGGACAATAACGGCAACGAGTTCGAGGCCGACTTCTGAACCCTGCGCTCAAGGAGATAGACGTGCGCCATCACCAGCCCCATCCCCGCGAACCACGGCCCGTGGCCACCCGCCCGGCGATGGGCCTGCTGGTGCTGGGGTTCCTGATCCTGCTGCCGCTGCTGTCCCGTGCCGAGCCGGAGTACCCCCTGGAGCCCCGGCGCATCGCCGAGGGCACCTGGCTGCTGGAGGGCAGCACCGAGAACTTCAGCAGCGCCAACGGCGGCAACGTGGTCAACAGCGCCTTCATCGTCACCGATGCCGGCGTGGTGGTGATCGACACCGGCCCCTCGCGGCGCTACGGCGAAAGCCTGCGCCGTGCCATCGCCCGGGTCACCGAGCGCCCGGTGGTGCTGGTGTTCAACACCCATCACCACCCCGACCACGTGCTCGGCAACCAGGCCTTCGCCGACGTGCCCATCGCCGCGCTGCCCGGCACCACCGAACTGCTGCGCCAGCAGGGCGACGCCATGGCCGAGAACATGTACCGCCTGGTGGGCGACTGGATGCGCGGCACTGAAGTGCGCCTGCCGGACCAGGCCGTGCAGGCGGGCACCCGCACCGTTGGCGGCCACCCGTTGCGCCTGCTGGCCCTGCGCGGCCACACCGGGGCCGACCTGGCCATCCTCGACGCGCGCACCGGCGTGCTGTTCGCCGGCGACCTGGTGTTCTACCAGCGTGCCCTCACCACCCCCAACAGCCCGGGGCTGGAGGTCTGGCTCGACGACCTGCGCCAGCTCCAGGCGCTGCCCTGGAAGCACCTGGTGCCCGGCCACGGGCCGGTCACCGAGGACGCCGCCGCCTTCGAGCAGATGCGCGACTACCTGGGCTGGCTCGACGGCCTGCTGCGCGAGGGTGCGGCCCAGGGCGCGGACATGAACGAGCTGATCCGCGCGCCGATTCCCGAGCGCTTCGCTGCCGTCAGCCTCAGCCGCTTCGAGCTGGTGCGCAGCGTCAGCCACCTCTATCCCCGCTACGAACAGGCCGTGCTGCACAGTGCTACGAGCGAATGAGGAGGCCACCGCACCCATGGGCGCAAACCGTTGGAGCGGCGCGCTTCTAGCATCCACTCACCCTTGGCCCGTAAAAGTCCGGCGTCGGCCGTGTCCGTTCGTTTCAGCCGCCTGTTCCCGTGGGGACGCAGGGTCCCCAGGGTGGATTGCGCTTCAGCGTTCCACCGCCGTAGCCAGGCCGAGCGCCATGGGGATGGAGAAGCTATGTGCTGTGCGGGTTGGGCATCAGGCGATGCCCAGGCACATGTACTTCTGCTCGATGTAGTCGTCGATGCCGTATCTGGAGCCTTCGCGGCCGAGGCCGGATTGCTTGATGCCGCCGAAGGGGGCGACTTCGGTGGAGATGAGGCCTTCGTTGACGCCGACCATGCCGTATTCGAGGGCTTCGCTGACCCGCCAGGCGCGGCCGAGGTCGCGGGTGTAGAGGTAGGAGGCGAGACCGAATTCGGTGTCGTTGGCCATGGCGATGGCCTGCTCCTCGGTGTCGAAGCGGAAGATCGGCGCCAGCGGGCCGAAGGTTTCGTCGCGGGCCACCAGCATGTCCGGGGTCACCTCGCCGAGCACGGTGGGCTCGAAGAAGTGGCCGCCCAGGGCATGGGGCTTGCCGCCGGCCAGGACACGGGCGCCCTTGGCGACGGCGTCGGCGATGTGTTCCTCCACCTTGGCCACGGCCTTGGCGTTGATCAGCGGGCCCTGCTGGGCGCCGTCCTCCTCCGCCGGGGCCACCTTGAGGGCGTTGACCGCCGCCACCAGGCGCCGGGCGAATTCGTCGTGCACGCCGCTTTGCACCAGCAGGCGGTTGGTGCAGACGCAGGTCTGCCCGCTGTTGCGGAACTTGGAGCCGAGGGCGCCCTGCACGGCGGCGTCGAGGTCGGCGTCGTCGAAGACGATGAAGGGCGCGTTGCCGCCCAGTTCCAGGCTGACCTTCTTGATGGTCTCGGCGCACTGGGCCATCAGCAGCTTGCCGATGCCGGTGGAGCCGGTGAAGGAGAGCTTCTGCACCCGCGGGTTGCCGGTCAGTTCGGCGCCGATCTCCCGCGAGCGGGTGCCGGGGACGATGTTCAGCACCCCGGCGGGAATCCCGGCGCGTTCGCCGAGCGCGGCCAGGGCGAGGGCGGACAGCGGCGTCTCCGAGGCGGGCTTGAGCACCACGGTGCAGCCGGCGGCCAGGGCCGGGCCGACCTTGCGGGTGATCATGGCGTTGGGGAAGTTCCACGGGGTGATGGCGGCGACCACGCCTATGGCCTGCTTGATCACCACCAGGCGGCGGCCGGGCTTGTCGTGGGGGATGACGTCGCCGTAGACGCGCTTGGCTTCTTCGGCGAACCACTCGATGAAGCTGGCGCCGTAGGCGATCTCGCCCCGGCTCTCGGCCAGGGGCTTGCCCTGCTCCCAACTGAGCAGGCGGGCCAGGTCCTCCTGGTTGGCCAGGATCAGCTCGTACCAGCGACGCAGGATCGTGCTGCGCTCCTTGGCGGTGCGCGCGCGCCAGGCGGGCAGGGCGGCCTGGGCGGCGTCGATGGCGCGGGCGGTTTCCACCCGGCCGAGGGAGGCGACTTCGGCGATCAGCTCGCCGTTGGCCGGGTTGGTCACGGCGAAGCGGCCTTCGTCGTCGGCTTCGATCCACTGGCCGTTCACGTAGGCCTGTTCGCGCAGCAGGTTGAGGTCGTTGAGTTTCATCGGTCTGCCTTGTTTCGGACGGTCGTCGCCCGTTCCCGGCGCTGCGCGCAGCACCGGGGCGGACGTTGATGGGGGTGGGTCGGGAATGCGGGTCAGTAGACGCTGCCGGCGCTGGGCGGCGGCGCGGGCGTGCCCTTGAAGCGGCTGGCGAGGCCTTGCAGAGCCTTCATCAGCAGGCTGGTGTCGACGCCGACGGCGACGAAGCTGCAGCCCAGCGCCAGGTAACGGCGGGCCAGGGCTTCGTCGGCGCTGAGGATGCCGACGGCCTTGCCGGCCTGGCGGATGCGGGCGATGGCGTCTTCGATGGCGGCCTGCACCTCGGGGTGGCCGGGGTTGCCGCGATAGCCCATGGCGGCGGAGAGATCGGCCGGGCCGATGAACACGCCGTCCACGCCCTCCACGGCGGCGATGGCGTCGAGGTTGGCCAGGCCGTCGAGGTTCTCGATCTGCACCAGCAGGCACATCTGCTCGTCCGCCTGGTCCAGGTAGCCGGGCACGCTGTTCCAGCGCGAGGCGCGGGCCAGGGCGCTGCCGACGCCACGGATGCCGAAGGGCGGGTAGCGCATGGCGCGCACCAGCTCGGCGGCCTGGGCGGCGGAGTCCACCATGGGCACCAGCAGGGTCTGCACGCCGATGTCGAGCAGTTGCTTGATCAGCACCGGGTCGCCGATGGGCGGGCGGATGATCGGCTGGGCGGGGTAGGGCGCCACGGCCTGCAACTGGCCGAGCAGGCTGCGCAGGTCGTTGGGGGCGTGCTCGCCGTCGATCACCAACCAGTCGAAGCCGGCGTTGGCGGCCAGCTCCGCGCAGTACGGGTCGGCCAGGCCGAGCCACAGGCCGACCTGGGCGTCACCGGCCAGTAGGCGTTGCTTGAATGTGTTGACGGGCATGTCCATGGGGACTCCTTGTGGGCGGGTCTCAGACGAAGCGGCAGGCAATCGAGCCCAACTGATCGTAGTCGACATGGAAGGTGTCGCCGGGGCGGGCGGCCACCGGGCGGGTGAAGGAGCCGCCGAGAATGATCTGTCCGGCTTCCAGGGTGACGTCGTAGGGCGCCAGTTTGTTGGCCAGCCAGGCAACGCCCTTGGCCGGGTGGTTGAGCACAGCGGCGGAGACGCCGGATTCCTCGATCACGCCATTGCGGTAGAGCACGGCGGGCACGCGGCGCAGGTCGATCTCGGTGGGGCGCACGGCGCGCCCGCCCATCACCACGCCGGCGTTGGCGGCGTTGTCGGAGATGGTGTCGAAGACCTTGCGGGTGACCTGGGTCTGCGGGTCCACCTGCTGGATGCGGGCGTCGATGATCTCCAGGGCGGGGATGACCCACTCGGTGGCGTCGAGCACGTCGAACAGGGTGACGTTCGGCCCGCGCAGCGGCTTGCCGAGGATGAAGGCCAGTTCCACTTCCACGCGCGGAACGATGAAGCGCTCGAAGGGGATGTCGCTGCCTTCGTCGAAGAACATGTCGTCCAGCAGCGCGCCGTAGTCCGGCTCGGTGATGTTGGAGGACACCTGCATGGCGCGGGAGGTGAGGCCGATCTTGTGGCCCACCAGCTTGCGCCCGTCCTGGATCTTCTGCGCCACCCAGGCGCGCTGGATGGCGTAGGCGTCTTCGAGGGTGATGCCAGGGTGGTCCAGGGAGAACTGGCGGATCTGCTGCCGCGAGCGTTCGGCGGCGTCGAGTCGGGCGGCGGCCTGCTGGATCAGGGTGGCGTCGAGCATGGTGGGGTCTCTCTTAGCGTGGGTTGACCAGGGCGGCCGGGGTGCGCAGCACCAGTCCGGCGCCGAGGGCGATGAAGAAGGCCAGGACGAACAGCGCGAGGCTGGCGCTCTGGGTGGTGTCGCGCATCCAGCCGATGAGGTAGGGCGCGAGGAACGAGGCGATGCTGCCGAAGGAGCTGATGAGGCCGATGCCGGCGGCCTGGGCCTTGTCGGAGAGGAAGGCCGGCGGCAGTTGCCAGAACATCGGCAGGGCGGCGCTGGCGCCCATGCCGGCGACGATCAGGCCGGCCAGCACGGGGATCGCGCTGGTGGGCGCGAGGCCGCTGCTGGCGATGCCGATGGCGCACATCAGCAGCGGCACGCAAAGGTGCCAGCGGCGTTCACGGTGGCGGTCCGAGGAGCGGCCGCAGGCGAGCATGAAGAACACCCCGGCGAGGTAGGGCACGGCGCTGAGCAGGCCGACCTGGCTGTCGCGGGCGACGCCGGCGCCGTGGATCAGGGTGGGCATCCAGAAGGCCAGGGTGTTCACCGCGAGCATCACGGCGAAGTAGATGGCCACCAGCAGCCAGACGTGGCGGTCGCGCAGGATGCCGGCGAAGGAGGTGATCGGCTTGCGCTGTTCCTCCTGGGCCATGTCTTCGCGCAGTTGGCGCTTCTGGGCGTCGTCGAGCCAGGCGACGTCATCGAAGCGCTCCGGCAGGCGCGCCCAGACCAGCAGGCCGAGCAGCACCACGGGGGCGCCTTCGAGGAGGAACATCCACTGCCAGCCGCGCAGGCCGAGGGCGTCGTGGAAGCCTTCGAGGATGGCGCCGGACAGCGGCCCGCCGATGACCCCGGCCATGGGCACGGCGATGGCGAACAGGGCGGTGATCTGCGCGCGGCGGCGGGCCGGGTACCAGCGGTTGAGGTAGACGAGGATGCCGGGGAAGAAGCCGGCCTCGGCGACCCCCAGTAAAAAGCGCAGGACGTAGAAGCCGGTGGCGCCCTGCACCAGGAACATGCTGGTGGAGAGCACGCCCCAGACCACCATCAGGGTGGCGATCCAGCGGCGCGGGCCGACGCGGTCGAGGGCGAGGTTGCTGGGCACGCCGAACAGGGCGTAGGCGATGAAGAACAGACCGGCGCCGAAGCCGTAGACGGTGTCGCTGAACTGCAGGTCGGCGCTCATCTGCATCTTGGCGAAGCCGATGTTGATGCGGTCCAGGTGGGCGAACAGGTAGCACACCAGCAGCAGCGGCATGAGCCGCCAGGTGACGGTGCGGTGGGTGGTGTCGCGGGTGGCGTGGTCAGCGCCGGTGGGGCAGGCGGTGTGGGCGGTGCTCATGGTCTTGTACTTCTTGTTGGGAGTCGCGTCGGGGTGCGCGGCGCGGGGCGTTGCCACCCCGCGCCGGCGGTGGGCCGGGGGTCAGCCGGCCTGGCCCTTGAGGAAGGCGTGGACGTTGTTGAGCTTGTAGTTGAGCTCGGCGTCCAGCTCGGTCATCTCGAAGGAGAGGGCCAGCAGGCGCCGGGCCTGGAGCGCGGCGAAGTGGCCGCTGATCACCTCGAACAGCGCATCGGCCACCTGGCGGCGGGTGGCCAGGTCGCGGCCGGCGCCCACCTTCAGGGTCATGTGGACGAAGGCGTAGTCGTGCTGGCCGTCGGCCATGCGCCAGGTGTCCAGGCGCACGGCACGGCTGCGGATGCCGCCGAGGGGGAAGACCCCGGAGGCACCCAGGCAGGCGTGGACCTTCTCGAACAGGCCGGGCAGGTCGGCCTCGGCTTCGATGTTGTGGGTGTATTCGGCGATGAAGTGCGGCATGGCGCGGTCCTCAGAGGCGGCTGCCGGTGGGGTTGCCGCCGGGGTTGGAGGCCTGGGCGGCGGGAATGGCCGAGCCGTCCTGGGGGGTGACCGGGAAGATGGCGTTGATCTGGCCGGTGCCGGAGGAGCCGAAGTAGGGGGTCACGACCTCTGCCTTGCCGTCGTACTTCGACCAGCCCAGTGCCCCGAGCAGCATGGCGGTGTCGTGCATGAAGCCTTCGCCATGACCCTTGACGGCGTACTCGGGGAGCATGGCGCAGAAGTCTTCCCATTCGCCGTCCTGCCACATCTGCACCACGCGGTGGTCGAGGGTCTCCAGGAAGGGGCTCCAGACCTTGGTGGCGAACCCGGGGGCCTGGCCGTTCTGGGCGAAGCGGTGGGACAGCGAGCCGCTGGCGAGGAAGGCGACGTTGCCGTCGTAGTGCTTCTCCACGGCCTGGCGCATGGCCCAGCCGAGGCGGGCGCTGTCGTTGAGGTAGTGGGAGGTGCACAGGGCGGAGACGGAGATGACCTTGAAGTGGCGGTCGGTGTTCATGTAGCGCATGGGCACCAGGGTGCCGTACTCGGGGGCGAGGGTGGTGGCGTCGTGGGCCATGGTCTCCACGCCCAGGCGGTTGCATTCCTCGGCCAGCAGGCGGCCCAGCTCGGGGTTGCCGGGGAAGGCGTAGTCCATGTTGCTGATGAAGTGCGGCAGTTCGTTGCTGGTGTAGAGCCCTTCGAACTGGGCGGCGCAGTTGACGTGGTAGTTGGCGTTGACCAGCCAGTGGGTGTCGAACACCACGATGGTGTCGACGTTCAGTTCGCGGCAGCGGCGGCCGATCTCGATGTGCCCGTCGATGGCGGCCTGGCGGAAGCCGTGGCGCGGGCCGGGCAGCTCCGACAGGTACATGGAGGGGACGTGGGTGATCTTGGCAGCCAGAGCAACGTTGCCCATGACGGTTCTCCTGGTGGCGGGCGCCTGGTGGGGCGGCCGGGATTCTTGTGGTTGTGGATGCACGCCAGCTGATACGACGCCCTGGGTGCCGGGACCCGGCACCTGGGCGTTCTGCATGAGTACCCGGCGTGGCTACACGCCCCAGCGGGGAATGTGGTGGCTCCCCATGGAGATGCACACGTTCTTGATCTCGGCGAACACTTCGAAGCTGTACTGGCCGCCTTCGCGACCGGTGCCGGAGCCCTTCACACCGCCGAACGGCTGGCGCAGGTCGCGCACGTTCTGGCTGTTGATGAAGACCATGCCGGCTTCGATGCCACGGGCCAGGCGGTGGGCCTTGCCGATGTCCTGGGTCCAGATGTAGGAGGCCAGGCCGTATTCAGTGTCGTTGGCCAGGCGCAGGGCCTCGGCCTCGTCCTTGAATTTCATCAGGCACACCACCGGGCCGAAGATCTCTTCCTGGGCGATGCGCATGCGGTTGTCCACGTCGGCGAAGACGGTGGGCTGGATGAACTGGCCCCTGGACAGGTGCGCGGGCAGGCCCGCCGGGCGCTCCAGGCCGCCGGCCAGCAGGGTGGCGCCTTCTTCGATGCCGATGCGGATGTAGCCGGTGACCTTGTCGTAGTGGGCCTGGGTGATCATCGAGCCGACCTGGGTCTTCGGGTCCTGCGGGTCGCCGACGATCAGGCGCTTGGCGCGGGCGGCGAACTCGGCGACGAAGCGGTCGTAGACGGTCTCCTGGATGAAGATGCGGCTGCCGGCGGTGCAGCGCTCGCCGTTGAGCGAGAAGATGGTGAACAGCGCGGCGTCGAGGGCGCGGTCGAGGTCGGCGTCATCGAAGATCAGCACCGGGGACTTGCCGCCCAGCTCCATGGAGTACTTCTTCAGGCCGGCGGTCTGCATGATCTTGCGGCCGGTGGCGGTGCCGCCGGTGAAGGAGATGGCGCGCACGTCCGGGTGGCGGACCAGGGCGTCGCCGGCGGTGGCGCCGTAACCCTGCACCACGTTGAGCACGCCCTTGGGAATGCCGGCTTCCAGCGCCAGGCGACCCAGTTCGTTGGCGGTCAGCGGCGACAGTTCGCTCATCTTCAGCACGGCGGTGTTGCCCAGGGCCAGGCAGGGCGCGGTCTTCCAGGTGGCGGTCATGAACGGCACGTTCCACGGGGAAACCAGGCCGCACACGCCCACCGGCTGGTAGAGGGTGTAGTTGAGCATCTGGTCGTCCACCGGGTAGCTGTGGCCGTCCATGCGGGTGCAGACCTCGGCGAAGAACTCGAAGTTGTGCGAGGCGCGGGGGATCAGAACGTTCTTGGTCTGGTGGATCGGCAGACCGGTGTCCAGCGTCTCCAGCTCGGCCAGCTTGGGCACGTTCGCATCGATCAGCTCGCCCAGCTTGCGCATCAGCTTGGCGCGCTCCTTGGCCGGGGTGTTGGCCCACTTGGGGAAGGCCTCCTTGGCGGCGGCGACGGCTGCGGCGATCTCTTCGGCGCCGCCGCTGGCGACTTCGCCGATGGCGTCGCCTGTGGCGGGGTTGTAGTTGGTGAAGACTTCCTTGCTTTCGACCTCACGGCCATCGATCCAGTGCTTGATCATGTTCAGACCTCGTTGTTACGGGACGCGAAGAACTCGGCTTCGCTGACGATTCGGTTGACCAGGCGGCCGACGCCTTCCACTTCCACTACCACTTCATCGCCCGGCACCACGTCGGCCAGGCCCTCCGGCGTGCCGGTGGCGATCATGTCGCCCGGCTGCAGGGTCATGAAGCTGGAGAAGTATTCGATCAGGTAGGGGATGTCGAAGATCATGTCGGCGGTGGTGCCTTCCTGCTTCAGCTCGCCGTTGATCCAGGTGCGCAGCCTGAGCTTCGACGGGGCCGGCACGTCGGCGGCGTCGACGATCCAGGGGCCGACCGGGGTGGTGCAGTCGCGGTTCTTCACCCGCAGATTGGGGCGGTAGTAGTTCTCGAGGAAGTCGCGGATGGCGTAGTCGTTGCAGACGGTGTAGCCGGCCAGGTACTGCAGGGCGTCCTCGCGCTTGACGTTGCGCGCGGGCTTGCCGATCACCGCCACCAGCTCGCACTCGTAGTGCATGTAGGCGACGTTGTCCGGGCGCCAGGTGACCTGGTTGTGGCCGGTGTAGGTGCCGGGGGACTTGATGAAGGCCAGCGGCTCGGTGGGGGCCTTGAAGGCCAGTTCGGCGGCGTGGTCGGCGTAGTTCAGGCCGAGGGCGAACATGCTGCCGGTGGCCGGGGGCAGCCACTCGACCTGGTCTTCGGCCAGCAGGCGGCCATCGGCGAGGCGGACGGCGTTGCCGTCTTCGACGGTCACGGCGTGGATGTCGCCCTGGTATCGGATGCGTGCGTGTTTCATCGGGGACTCCTTTATTGCGCAACCGTTTGCGCAGTCATCTGCGCAACCACGGTGTTGGCGAGGCGGCCGAGGCCGTCGATCTCCACCACCACCTCGTCGCCGGGCTGTACGTCGACGCGGCCTTCCGGGGTGCCGGTGATCAGTACGTCGCCTTCGTGCAGGGTCATGAACTCGCTGATCTCGGCGATCAGCTGGGGGATGCTGCGCACCAGGTTGGCGGTGCTGTTCTCCTGGCGCAGCTCGCCGTTCACCCGCAGGCGGATGCCCAGCGCGTGCGGGTTGCCGATGCTCTCGACCGGCACCAACTCGTCGGAGAGGGCGCAGAAGCCGTCGCGGCACTTGGCTTTCACCGCCGGGCGGTAG
This sequence comes from Pseudomonas sp. 1D4, assembly GCF_001728925.1. Taxonomy (NCBI): domain Bacteria; kingdom Pseudomonadati; phylum Pseudomonadota; class Gammaproteobacteria; order Pseudomonadales; family Pseudomonadaceae; genus Pseudomonas; species Pseudomonas sp. 1D4. The sequence goes on along the minus strand of NZ_LXJQ01000016.1, from coordinate 24,701 downwards.
TAGCTCGTTTCCGGCAGGCTGAACTCGTTGACGATGAGGTAGCCGGCCACGTGGGCCAGGGCGTCCTCGGCGCTGACGCGGCTGGCGTCGCGGCCGATCACCACACCCAGGGCCGGGCCCGGCTGCAGGCGCTCGCCCGCCGGGAAGGGCACGGCGCCGCCGTCGTGGTTGCGGGTGTTCGGGGTCTTGATGAAGAGCACCGGCTTGACCGGCGGCTTCTGGTAGGGCGGCTCGTTGAACTCGGGCAGTCGGCTTTCCAGCAGCCCCCTGTAGTTCAGCGCGACGCCGAACAGGGTGCCTTGGGCGACTTCGCTAGTGGCGCGACGCATGGATCCATTCACTCCTGACGCAGGTGGGGCAGGGCCCCGATGAAAAAACCAGGTGGGCTCGACGGTGGGAGCGCAGCACCTGAAAACCGTTAACTCATTAACAGGTTAACTTTTATAGTTAATATGTTAACGACAATCAAGCCTTGGTCGTGCGATCGGGCTGTGGCTATTTAAAGCGCGGAGGGCAAACGGGACTTGTCGCTGGCTGCCAAACCGAGTTGCACCGGGTTGCCAGGCGGGGGCTTACAGGCTGTGACAGCAGGAAGGTAATTGCCTCGGTTCGGCGGTTGTTGATTAAATTCTTCACCTTCACTTCCCACCGAGACCGCCTGATGTCGACCCCACGACCGTCCCTGACCCTGACCCTGCTGCAGGCCCGCGAGGCCGCCATGGCCTTCTTCAGGCCGCTGCTCAACCAGCACGGGCTGACCGAGCAGCAGTGGCGGGTCATCCGCATCCTGCGCCAGTCCGGCGAGATGGAAAGCCATCAGCTGGCGCAGCAGGCCTGCATCCTCAAGCCGAGCATGACCGGCGTGCTGGCGCGCCTGGAGCGTGATGGCGTGGTGCGCCGCTGGAAGTCCGCCCAGGACCAGCGCCGGGTCTTCGTCGGCCTGACCGAGAAGGGCCAGCAGTGCTTCGTGTCCATGAGCGATGGCATGGAGCGCAACTACCAGAAGATCCACCAGCAGTTCGGCGAGGCCAAGCTGCAGCAGCTCCTGGAGCTGCTCAACGAGCTGAAGCAGATCAAGCCCTGAGCCCCGCGGAGGCGGCCACGATGGCGGTGTCCTCGCCCATCCCCAACATCGACATCGGCCAGGTCTATGACCAGCGCTACGCCGATGCCGACGTGCACTACGAGGCCCTCGGCAAGCTGGCCGACTTCTTCGGCCGCAACATGCCGGTGCACCGCCACGACCGCTTCTTCCAGGTGCACTACGTCAAGAGCGGCACCGTGCGGGTGTTCCTCGACGACGAGGGCTTCGTCCAGGAAGGGCCGATGTTCTTCCTCACCCCGCCCACCGTCACCCACGCCTTCGTCACCGATGCGGAAAGCGACGGCCATGTGCTGACCGTGCGCCAGCAACTGGTGTGGCCGCTGCTGGAGGCCCACGCCGGGCTTGCCAGCGGCCCGCGCATCGCGCCGTTGTGCGTGTCGGTGGGGGCGCTGGAGCCGCGCTACGAAGGGGAGGTGGCGCGCCTGAACCTGTTGTTCGACGAACTGCGCCAGGAGTTCGCCGACAGCCGACCGGGCCGCGCCCTGAGCCTGGTGGCACTGACCGAGCTGATCTTCATCAGCCTGTTGCGCCTCTCCAGCCGCTCCCTGGCCGCTCAGCCGGCCCGCCGCGAGGACCTGCACATCTTCCAGCGCTTCAACGTGCTGATCGAACAGCGCTATCCCGAGCACTGGGGCCTGGGCCAGTACGCCGATGCGCTGGGCGTGACCGAGGCACGGCTCAACGAGGTGTGCCGACGCATCGCCGGCATGCCCTCCAAGCGCCTGGTGTTCGAACGGCTGATGCAGGAAGCGCGGCGCCTGCTGCTGTTCACCGGGGAGTCGGTGAACGGCATCGGCTACCGCCTGGGCTTCAAGGACCCGGCCTACTTCAGCCGCTTCTTCACCCGCCACGCCGGGATGACCCCGGGGGCCTACCGCAGCAGCCGAGGGACGGAATGAGATGAGCGTGCTGATCGTCGTCAGGGCGCCTCTAGAAACGTAGGCGAGGCCGTCAGCGCAAGGCAAAAACAGGCGAAAAAGCGCAGTTTACGTACTGTAAATGAGCATTTTGAGCCTGTTTTTAACGCGGCGATGACAACGCAGGTAGTTTCTAGAGGTGCCCTTCAGTGGCTTGCCGGGCACCGGCAAAACCACGCTCGCATCGCGCCTGGCCCGCGAGCTGGGCGCGGTGTACCTGCGGCTCGACGTGATCGAGCAGGCCATCCGCGAGGCCGGCATCGCCGCCGACGTGGGCACCAGCGGCTACCGCGTGGCCAACGGCCTGGCCCTGGGCAACCTGCGGCTGGGGCATCGGGTGGTGGTGGATTGCGTCAACCCGGTGGCCGAGAGCCGCCAGGTCTGGGCGCAGGTGGCGACCGATGCGGGCGTGAGGCTGTGCGACGTGCAGGTGGTCTGCAGTGACGCGGCCGAGCACCGGCGCCGGGTCGAGACGCGCCAGGGCGACATCCCGGGCCTGGTGCCGCCCACCTGGGCGTCCGTGCAGCGGCATGAGTTCGACCCGTGGGACAGCCCGCCCTTCACCGTCGACACGGCCCGGCTGACGGTGGACGCGGCGCTGGAGGCGATCCGCACCCACCTATCGCTTCCGGTCTAGATCCCTCCACGCTCACGCCGGCACCGAGCCGCCGCCGGGGCGCGCCGAATGCCGGCTCCCCGGCGGCCCGTGTGGCCGCCGGGGAGACGCGACGGGGCTCAGAACAGCGGCAGGGTGTAGCCGAGGATCAGCCGGTTCTCGTCCACGTCGGTGGTCAGCCCGTTGCTGGAGCGGAAGGTGGCGTTGCGCAGGCGCACGTTGAAGCCCTTCAGCGGGCCGTCCTGGAAGACGTAGGCCAGGTCGGTGTCGCGCTCCCATTCCTTGCCGTTGCGCACGCTGGCCGTCTGCACGTGTTCACCGCTCACGTAGCGGGTCATGAAGCTCAGGCCGGGGATGCCCAGGGCGGCGAAGTCGAAGTCGTAGCGCGCCTGCCAGGCGTCCGTCTCTGCCTTGGTGAAGACGTTGAAGGTCACCAGGTTGACCGAGTACGGGTCCAGCCCCGGGTAGGCGAAGTCGCCGTCGCCGGAGAGGTTCTGGTAGCCCAGGCCGACCTTGTGGGCGCCCATGCCGAGGGTGAGCATGCCGTTGAAGAAACGGTTGTCGATGCGCCCGCCGTCCACCCGCTTGGCGCTGCGGTAGCGGTGGTCGCCGTGCTCGCCGGTGTCGAAGTAGCGCAGGTCGGTCTTCAGCGTCACCCCGTCGCCGAGGCTGGCGTTGTGCACCAGGCCGACGAAGTGCTGGCGGTAGATGTCCTCCATCTGCGCGGCGTAGTAGCTGAGGGTCAGCCCCGGGTTGACCGCGTAGCTGCCGCCGATCAGGTCCAGGTGCGCGCTTTCCACGCCGCCGTAGTTCATCTCGTCGTTGCTGGAGGAGTCACGCAGGTTGATCTTCTCCAGCCGGCCGACGTTCAGCGTCAGCCCATCCACGTCCTGGGAGGTCAGCAGGCCGCCGGAGTAGGTGGAGGAGAGCAGGCGCACGTCGTTGTAGGCGGCCACCGGCAGCTGCGGCTGCAGGGTGCCGAGCTTCAGCACGCTGCGCGCCAGGCGCAGCTTGGCGGTCACGCCCAGCTCGCTGTAGGTGTCCTCCGGCTCGTGGCTCCGGGCGCCGTAGGGCAGCAGGCCGGTGCCGCGCCGGCCTTTGCCGGAGTCGAGCTTGATGGCGGTCTGGCCCATGGCGTCCAGGCCGAAGCCGACGGTGCCTTCGGTGAAGCCGGACTCGTAGCGCAGGGTGAAGCCCTGGGCCCATTCCTCGGCCTTGGCCTGGGCGGCGCCGTGCTGGCGGAAGTCGCGGTTCATGTACATGTTGCGGGCTTCGACACTGGCCTTGCTGTCGGCCAGGAAGTCGGCCTGCGCCACGCCACCGAGGCCCAGCGCGGGGCCCAGCAGGCAGGCGAGTGCCAGCGGTTTCGGGGTCCTGATCATTGTTCTTGTCTCCAGGATTGAGGGGAAACCATCGCCGTCGGGTGGGCGATGGCGGGCATACTCTAGGCATTTAGTTAATATTTTAACAATACGACTGGAGACCTACCTTGGTTGGGTGGGTGACCTTTGTGTATGTTGGCTGATATTTAACTAATTGATTTATATGTGATTAATTGAATTCAGGACGCGAGATAAGCCCATCTGAGACGCAGCGGCCCCGCGAAGAGGTGTTGACAGTGCGCGCAATAAAATTAACTTATTAACGGAATTGCGTTCCCCGTCCCACCCTACAAGAACAACAAGGAGCCACCCCGATGAAGATCCTTCCCCTCGCTACCCTGTGCCTGGCCCTGCCGCTGGCGCACCTGGCCCAGGCCGCCGATGTGATCACCCTCAAGGTGGCGCATTTCCTGCCTTCCACCTCCAACGCCCAGGCCAACATCATCGAGCCCTGGTGTGCGCAGCTGACCGAGGACTCCGCCGGGCGCCTGCGTTGCCAGCTCTACCCCTCGATGCAGCTCGGCGGCACGCCGGCCAAGCTCGCCGACATGGCGCGCAACGGCGTGGCCGACATCGTCTGGACCGCCCCGGCCTATTCCGCCGGCAAGTTCCCCCGGGTCGAGGCGCTGGAGCTGCCGTTCGTGCTGCCCAGCGGCGGTGCGCGGGGCAACGCCATCATCTGGGACTACTACGAGCGCTACGCCAAGGACGACTTCAAGGGCTACAAGGTGCTGGTGGTCCACGGTGACGGCGGCATGAGCCTGCACACCCGTGGCCAGCCGGTGAAGACCCTGGCGGACCTGGCCGGGCTGAAGCTGCGGGCCTCCAGCCGCACCGCCGCCAAGACCGTCGAAAGCCTGGGCGCGACCCCGGTGAGCATGCCGCCGGCGCAGATGACCGAAGCCATTTCCAAGGGCGTGGTGGATGGCGCCCTGGCCGCCTGGGAAGTGGTGCCTGCCACCAAGCTCGACGAAGTGACCCGGTACCACACCGACGTGCCGGAAGGGCAGCCCGCCGTGGGCTACACCGTGCTGGCGATGCTGATGAACCCGCGCAAGTTCGACAGCCTGCCGCCGGACCTGCAGGCCATCATCGAGCGCAACAGTGGCAAGGCCCTGTCGGAACGCTTCGCCAGTGCCTGGGACAAGGCCACCGATGCCGCCGTCGCCGCCACCCCGGCCGACGCGCGGGTGACCTTCGCCGAGGCCGACTACGAAGCCCTGCGCAAGGCCTCGGCCGGTGCCGTCGAGCAGTGGATCGGCGAAGCCGACGGCAAGGGCCTGGACGGCCGTGCCCTGGTCGACGGTGTGCGCACCCTCGCCAGCGAGGCCCGGTAAGCACCATGAAGGAATCCCTGGATTTCACTCCGGCGGCGGACCTCGGTCCGCTGCAGCGGGGCCTGTTGCGGGTGGCCGAGGCCTTCGCCCTGGCCGGTGGCCTGGTGCTGATCGCCCTGGTGGGCATGTCCATGCTCTCCATCATCGGCCGCAAGCTGTTCTCCACCCCGGTGCGCGGTGACATGGAGCTGATGGAAGTCGGCGCGGCCATCGCCATCGCCGCCTTCCTGCCGCTGTGCGAGCTGCGCGGCATGCACATCCGCGTCGATGCCCTGAGCAACTGGCTGCCGGCGGGCATCCGCCGTGGCCTGGACACCCTGGCCCACCTGCTGTGCGCCGCCGCGGCCGGCCTGCTGGCCTGGCGCACCGCGCTGCAGATGGTCGACAACCGCGAATACGGCGATGCCACCACGCTGCTGGCGCTGCCGCTGTGGATCCCCCTGGCGCTGATCGTGCCCAGCCTCGGCCTGCTCGCCCTGTGCGCGCTGGCCCGGGCGGCGCGGGTACTGGGCGGCGGGGGTGCGGCATGAGCGGCCTCGCCCTCGGGCTGATCGCCCTCGCCATCACCATGAGCCTCCTGCTGCTGCGGGTGCACATCGGCATCACCATGCTGGTAGGCGGCGCCGCCTGCTTCTGGGCGGTCAACGACGGTGACCTGTCGTCGCTGCTGTTCACCCTCAACGACCTGGCCTATTCGCGGCTGTCCAACTACGACCTGGCGGTGATTCCGCTGTTCGTGCTGATGGGCCAGTTCGCCACCCACGGCGGCCTGTCGCGGGCCATCTTCCGCTGTGCCTCGGCCTTCATCGGCCACTGGAAGGGCGGCATGGGCCTGTCCGCCATCGGCGCATGCGCCGGCTTCGGAGCCATCTGCGGATCGTCCCTGGCCACCGCCGCCACCATGAGCCACGTGGCCCTGCCGGAGCTGCGTCGGCACAACTATTCCGGGCGCCTGGCCACCGCCACGGTGGCGGCGGGCGGCACCCTGGGCATCCTCATCCCGCCGTCGGTGCCGCTGATCATCTACGCGGTGCTGACCCAGGAATCCATCGCCAAGCTGTTCGTCGCCGCCATCGTGCCGGGGGTGATCGCCATCCTCGGCTACATGCTGGTGCTGCGGATCATGGTGGCGCGGGACGAGAGCCAGGCCACCGTCTCCCCCCGCGCCAGCACGGCGGAGCGGCTGCGCGCGCTGCTGAGCGTGAGCCCGGTGATCGGCGTGTTCCTGGTGGTGATCGTCGGCATCTACGGCGGCTGGGCCAACCCCACCGAGGCCGCCTCCATCGGCGCCGCCGCCTGTGGCGTGCTCGCCATGCTGCAGGGCGGCATGCGCTGGAGCGGGCTGCGTGCCAGCCTGCTGGGCACCGCCGAGACCACCGCGATGATCTTCCTCGTGCTGCTGGGCGCCGACCTGCTCAACTCCGGCCTGGCGCTGACCCAGATGCCCGGCGAGCTGGCGGCCTGGGTGATCGGCAGCGGCCTGGCGCCGATGCTGGTGCTGATCCTGATCCTCGCCCTGTACCTGCTGCTGGGCTGCGTGATGGATTCGCTGGCGATGATCCTGCTGACCATCCCGATCTTCTACCCGATGATCATGGGCCTGGATTTCTTCGGCCTCGGCGAGACGGAGAAGTCCATCTGGTTCGGCATCCTCGCGCTGATGGTGGTGGAGATCGGCCTGATCCACCCGCCCCTGGGCATGAACCTGTTCATCGTCCAGCGTGCCGCCGGCGACGTGCCCTACGGCGAGACGGCACGGGGCATCGTCCCCTTCCTCTGTTCCGACCTGGTGCGCATCGCCCTGCTGGTGGCCTTCCCCGGGCTCAGCCTGTGGCTGCTCAGCCTCTGATCCACCCGGCCGCCTGCGGGCGGCCGTTTCCTTCCTGCCGCTGCGGAACCCGCCCATGACCCCGACCGTTGCCCAGCCCCAGCGCCTGATCGTGCTGCTGGCCGCCCTGGTGGCCTTCGCCCCGCTGTCGATCGACATGTACCTGCCGAGCCTGCCGCGCATCGCCGCCGACCTGGGCGCGCCGGAGTCGGCGGTGCAGCTGACCATCGGCGTGTTCCTCGCCGGGCTGTGCCTGGGCATGCTCGCCTACGGGCCGCTGTCCGACCGCTACGGCCGGCGCCGCCTGCTGCTGGGCGGCATCGCCCTGTACCTGGTGGCCAGCCTCGGCTGCGTGCTGGCCAGCGGCGTCGAAGCGCTGATCGCCTGGCGCCTGCTGCAGGCCCTCGGCGGAGCCGCGGCCTCGGTGCTGGCGCGGGCCATCGTGCGGGACCTGTTCCCCCTGCGCGATGCGGCCCGGGTGCTCTCGCTGATGCACCTGGTGACCATGTTCGCCACCCTGGTGGCGCCGCTGCTGGGCGGCTACCTGATGCTGGTGGCCGGCTGGCGCTCGCTGTTCGTGGTGCTGATGGTGTTCGCCGGGCTGTGCCTGCTGGCCACCGCCTGGAAGATCCCCGAGACGCACCTGCCGGAGGCCCGTGGTCGCACCCTGGGCGAGGCCTTCCGCGCCTACGGGCGCATGGCGCTGCAGCCCCTGGCGCTGGGCTACATCTTCTGCATGGGCCTGTGCTTCGCCGGCATGTTCGCCTTCATCACCGCCTCGCCCTTCGTCTACATCGGTTACTTCGGCGTTTCGCCCCTGGGCTATGCCTGGCTGTTCGGGCTGAACATCGCCGGCATCATCGTCGCCACCTTCCTGAATGCCCGGCTGGTGGGGCGCGTGTCGCCCGAGCGCATGCTGGCCTGGGGCACCGCCGTGGCCGCCGTGGCCGGGCAGGCCCTGGCCGGCGTGGGGCTCGCCGGGGTCGGTGGGTTGCCGATGGTGGTGGCCTGCGTGGTGGCGTACGTCAGCGTCACCGGGTTGCTCGGCGCCAACTGCCTGGCCTGCCTGCTGGCAGCCTATCCGGGGCAGGCCGGTGCGGCGGCCGGGCTGGCGGTGGCCACCCAGTTCGGCCTGGGCACCGCCTGCAGCGCGCTGGTCAGTGCCCTGTACGACGGCACCCCGCTGCCCATGTGCCTGGTGATCGGCGCCACCGGCATCGGTTGCCTGCTGGCCTACCGGCTGGCCCGGCGCGCATCCCACAGGCAATAGAGCAGCAACAGCACGCCGGCTGCGGCCAGCACCGGCGGCGCGCCCAGCTGCGCCGCCAGCAGGCCGGCGAGCAGCCCGCCGATGGCGTCGAAGCCGAAGCGCACCGAGGTGTACAGCGACACCACCCGCCCGCGCAGGGTTTCCGGGGCCGAACTCTGCAGCACGATGTTGGTGCCGACGTTGCTGCTGGAGATGCCGAAGCCCAGCACCGCCATCGCCACCAGCGACAGCCACAGCTGCGTGCTCCAGGCGAACACCAGCATGGCCAACCCGCTGGCCGCCGCCGACGCGAGGATGACCCGGGGCAGGGCGCTCGGCGCCCGGTGGTTGGCCAGCAGCACGCTGGAGGCCAGCGAGCCGAGCCCGGCAGCGCCCCAGAGCCAGCCGAGGGTGGTGGCATCACCGGCGAAGATGTCCTTGGCGAACACCGGCAGCAGCACCACGTAGCTGGAGGCGGTGAGGTTGACCGCCATCACGCTGAGCATCATCGCCTTCACCGCCGGCGTGCCCCGTGCATAGGCCACCCCTTCGCCGAACACGTTGCGGAAGGAGCCGCTGGCCCGCGGGATCGGCCCCATGCGCACCCGCCACAGGCCCAGCATCAGCGCGCCATAGGAGAGGGCGTTGAGGGCGAAGCACAGCGCCTCGCTGACCACCCCCAGCAGCAGCCCGGCCAGGGGCGGGCCGACGAAGCGGGCGAGGGTGAAGAGCATGGCGTTCAGTGCCAGGGCGTTGGCCAGGTCCTCGCGCTCGTCGACGAAGCGGCTGAGCAGCGACTGGCGCAGCGGCGTGTCCACCGCGTTGAGCACCCCCAGCAGCCCGGCCATGAACACGATCAGCCCCGGGCCGATCAGGCCGCTGGCGGTCAGCGCCGCCAGGGTGGCGGCCTGCACCCCGAGCAGCGCCTCCACCGCGATCAGCAGGCGGCGCTTGTCGTGCCGGTCGATCCAGGCGCCGGCCAGCGGGCCCACCAGCAACTGCGGCAGCAGCGCCACGAAGGTCACCAGCCCCAGCAGCGCCGAGGAGCCGGTGAGGCGGTACACCAGCCAGGCCAGCGCCACCTGCTGGATCCAGGTGCCCAGGGTGGAAACGGCATGGCCGAAGAAGTACAGGCGGAAGTTGCGGTGGCGCAGGGCACGCAGGGCGGTGGGCCAGGTCATGGTCGGGCGGCGGCAAGGGGCGGGGCGCCCATGCTAATGAAAAACGCCGTTCATTAACATATTCACGTCTGTCGCAACGGGTGCCTCCCGGGCCGGGCGGGGCAGGGCGTCGGCAGCGCTTGGAAAGCCGGGCATGAAATCGTGGAAATCCCATGAAAAGTACAATCGACCCTGTGGAACGTCCATTCAGGGGGATCATTCATATCTTCATAATGTGCCCGAACCCCACCGGGTAGTCAGACCGCATGTCACGCATGCCGGGTGTTCCGGAGCGTTCGCGGTAGCGCCTGCCTGCGACCAACAATAACCAGGGCCTCCAGATGAAAAAGACAAATCCCCTGCTCGACGCACTGCGGGAAATCCTCCCCGCCATCGCCGCCAATGCCGCCCAGGCCGAGCGTGATCGCATGGTCCCCGCCGAGAACATCGCCATGCTCAAGGGCATCGGCATGCACCGTGCCTTCCAGCCCCGCGCCTACGGCGGCCTGGAGATCTCCCTGCCGGAATTCACCGAGTGCGTCATCGCCCTGGCCGGCGCCTGTGCCAGCACCGCCTGGGCCTTCAGCCTGCTGTGCACCCACAGCCATCAACTGGCGATGTTCCCCAAGCAACTGCAGGACGAAATCTGGGGCAAGGACCCGGACGCCACCGCCAGCAGCTCCATCGCCCCCTTCGGCCGCATCGAGGAAGTGGACGGCGGCGTGCACTTCAACGGCGAAATGGGCTGGAGCAGCGGTTGCGACCACGCCGAGTGGGCCATCGTCGGCTGCCGCCGGCAGAACGCCGAGGGTGAGCTGGTCTACTGCTTCGCCGTGCTGCCGCGCAGCGACTACGAGATCCGTGACGACTGGTTCGCCGCCGGTATGCGCGGCAGCGGCACCAAGACCCTGGTGATCAAGGACGCCTTCGTCCCCAACCACCGCATCCAGGCCGCCAAGGACATGATGGAAGGCCGCTCCGCCGGCTTCGGCCTGTACCCCGACAGCAAGATCTTCTACACCCCATACCGCCCATACTTCGCCAGCGGCTTCGCCTCCATCAGCCTGGGCATCGCCGAGCGCATGCTGGAAGCCTTCAAGGAGAAGACCAGAAACCGCGTGCGGGCTTACACCGGCGCCAGCGTCGGCACCGCCACCCCGGCGCTGATGCGCCTGGCCGAGTCGACCCACCAGGTGGCCGCCGCCCGCGCCTTCCTGGAGAAGACCTGGCAGGACCACGCCGCCCATGGCGAGCGCCACGAGTACCCGAGCCGCGAGACCCTGGCCTACTGGCGCACCAACCAGGCCTACGCCGTGAAGATGTGCATCCAGGCCGTGGACCGCCTGTTCGAAGCCGCCGGCGGCACCGCCTGGTTCGAGGGCAACGAGATGCAGCGCCTGTTCCGTGACTCGCACATGACCGGCGCCCACGCCTACACCGACTACGACGTCTGCGCGCAGATCCTCGGCCGCGAGCTGATGGGCCTGGAGCCGGACCCGAGCATGGTCTGACCCCGCCACCCGATAACAAGAACGCCGCCCTCGCCAGCAGGGCGGCCAGCGAGACGACTATGACTACCCAAGCGTGCTTCGACCCGCGCGACTTCCGTCGCGCGCTGGGCAACTTCGCCACCGGCGTGACCATCGTCACCGCCGCCACCGCCTCGGGCGAGAAGGCCGGCGTCACTGCCAACAGCTTCAACTCCGTGTCCCTCGACCCGCCGCTGATCCTCTGGAGCATCGACAAGCGCTCCGGCAGCCTGCCGGTGTTCGAGGCGGCCAGCCACTTCGCGGTGAACATCCTCGCCGCCGACCAGATCGACCTGTCCAACCGCTTCGCCCGCTCCAAGGACGACAAGTTCGCCGGCTTCGAGCACGAGGTCGGCCTTGGCGGCTCCCCGCTGTTCGCCGACTGCTCGGCGCGCTTCCAGTGCGAGAAGTGGGCGCAGATCGAGGGCGGCGACCACTGGATCCTGATCGGCAAGGTGGTGGCCTTCGACGACTTCGGCCGTTCCCCGCTGCTCTACCACCAGGGCGCCTATTCCATGGTCCTGCCCCATGCGCGGATGACCCGCAAGGAAGAGGAGCGCCCCGCCACCAGCGCCTTCCAGGGCCGCCTGCGGCACAACCTCTACTACCTCATGACCCAGGCCCTGCGCAGCTACCAGGCCGCCTACCAGCCGCGCCAGCTGTCCACCGGCCTGCGCACCAGCGAGGCGCGCATGCTGATGGTGCTGGAGAACGACGCCGGCCTCGACGAGTGCGGCCTGCAGCGCGAAGTGGCGATGCCCAGGCGCGAGATCGAGGAAGCGGCCGCCATCCTCCGGCGCAAGGACATGGTGGTGGAGCAGGGCGGCAGCTACGCCCTCACGCCGCTGGGCGTGGAGCAGGCCGAAGCGCTCTGGAGCATCGCCCAGGAGCAGCAGGACAGCGTCTTCAGCCAGTTCAGCACCGAACAGGTGGAGACCTTCCGCAGCGTGCTCAAGGCCATCATCGCCGCCTGATCCGTGCCGGCAGGCTCGGTCAAGCGCCGGGCAGGGTCGTGCAAGACCCTGCCCGGACTCTCCACGACGACAGTACTCATGGCCGCCGTGTCGACGCAGAGGAGCCGATGCCGCGTGTTCGGAATTAACGCGGACCCACCTTGAATCTGTCGTGGCAAACACTCTCGCACGGCTCTAAATGATCAGAAATAAATACTTACAGAATTTGCTGTGCCAGCAGTCGCGAGGGTTAGCGCGGTGCTGCGCAAGAAGTTGCACAGCTTAGGTCTGCTAGGTTCCGGCGCTCGTCTCGAAGCGGTCAGTGGGGCTTTGGTTTTGAGATCCCTTAAGGCCATAGGCCAGCCGTGTCGAGTTTCAGTCACCGGATACAGGGACGTGCCCCATGAGTGGAAATCCTGCTGCCCGCATTACCGATCCAACGGCGTGCCCAATACCCGGGCACGGCGTCAATCCCATCGTCCAGGGCTCGCCTGATGTCTTGTTCGATGGTTTGCCTGCCGCCGCGCAAGGCGATCTGACGGCCTGTGGCGGGGCAATAGTCGCCGCCGTGGCCAACACGGTGCTGATCAACGGCAAGCCCGCAGCGGTTCTGGGCAGTGTCGGCGCGCACGGCAACGTGATCATCAGCGGTTCGGGTACCGTCATCATCGGCGACACCTTTAACCCCGCCTCCTTCACACCTGTTACCCCCCTCAACAACGCGACCGCCTATTCCGGGCGCTTTCAGTTGATCGACCATGAAACGGGAAAACCGGCTGCCGGGCGCAGGGTACGGGTCTGGTCCAGCGGCGGCTGGAGCGCCTTCGAGACCACCGATAGCGAGGGCCTGACGTCATGGATCAGGCATGACAGCTCCGAATCCATCTACATCGACCTGGTGCAGGAGGGCGAGGCATGAGCGACCAGCCCGGGCTCTCCCAAGGCGGCACCAGCCCAGGGGGCACCACCAACCCGGTCGGCATTCTCGACCCCAAGCTGGACCCACAAGACAAGCGCGTGCTGTGCTCTGCCGTCTGCTTCTGCGAGAGCACCCCAAACGTCAGCGAGGACGGCAAGAACCTCAAGCAGTCGTGTGTCGCTCAGCGGCTGAACGAACTGAACGAGGTGCTGCACGGACGCAGCCCCTACAAACCTGAAGTCAGCTACGACATGACCAAGAGCCCACCGCAGCCGATTCTCGATAGCGAGACGGGCAGCAGCCCCCACGGCTGGATACCCGGGTGGATCAAGAAGTACTGGGATGACGACCCGGAGCATCCACCGTTCAAACCGGGGCGGGGGATGATTCGCAGGCCGGACGTGGTCATCGTCAAAGACCCCAAGAAGCCGCCCACGCAGGACAACATCAAGCAGGTGGTGGAGATGAAGTTTCCGCCGGATCAACGAAAAAAAGATCAAGCGGATGCATACGCAGAAATTACAGGCGACGAAAGTAAGGTAGTTGTTATGAAGTCAACGGAGTGTGATTGCAGTCAGGAAGGCCAGCAGTCAAAAGTGCCTGCCGAACAACTGGGTTGGGCAGCGACTGCCGCGCGTTTATTGATGAGGGTGATAACCCGTCGACCTGTACCGGGACCAAGAATCCCCTCTCCTGCCTATTGAATTAAGAGGACGTGTTATGGACGAGCCAATCAACTTGGCCGAAGAACTCGCCAAGCAGCCCCATATTCTGGAAATGCCCGGAAATTTGCTGATGAAGGGAGGCCCCGAAGACTATATCGGTGCACTACTTTGCTTGCGCGGCACACTGTACTTCAAAGAGGCTCACACTCCCATTGTGCGTGAGGCGTTATGCCGGTGTTTTGATACCTTCAAACAACTGGCTGAACCTCACCTCACCTGGCTTTGGCGCGAAGAGCCCCCAGAGGGAAAGCCATTGACGGCATATGCGGATGCAAACTCGCTGCGTGAGATGATGGGGGCAATGGACGAAGATGATCATCTCAGTTTTTGCTATACCAGCGGCAAAAAATCGAATGATGCCAGTTCTTGGCTATTTGATGTTTTTGGAAAGCGCGGCTGGCAAGCCAATATGGGGAATGGCCTCAGTGTTTTGGAATTCTCGATTCCACTACTTCATCAAGAGCTGAATCCCCTGGATTTCCTAAAGCTATTTCTATATTGCTCAAGACAGTTGTCTCCTGAGCAAGGCTATGCTGGATATGCTTTCAATCTTGCGCCTACGAATTGGGACGATAACGAACCCACCGAAGCTTTTATGGCAGGTCATATGCCTGGGCTGGATGTTGGGACAGCGGCGTTATTGGCCAATCGCCCTAAATTCAAATTTACCCGGATCAAAACCGTCAGTTGGATGACCGTTCTCGACAACGCGCGTCTGGAGTTAGTGGGCGGCCTGGATGCGCTGCGTGCACAACTTCCTGCTAGCCATTTTGCGTTCTACGACTATGGTGCGGGTGTTGTGATCCAATCCGGTGCTTATCCGTATCTGGGCAGTGCCGGAGAAGACCCCAGACCCGTCCCCTATGTGCTGTTGAACCATGTGCTCAAAGGCATTCGTTACGAAACTGTCGGTTCGCTGCATGGCGTCTCCCACAATGGTGAGTTGCGGCTGGTGGGGTGGGCGGCTGACCAGTGGCTCAAGCGTTTGGATGTGGAAGAGAGTGAAATCCCCGCGTGGCGTGAAAGGCTGCTCAATGAAGAGCCTATTCTGGATGCCTCCAACGCCTTACCAGAGCGTTTGTAAGAGGGCTTATTCAAAGAGCTGGTGAACAGAACTGTGGTACTGACTCAAGAGGTTCTGAAAGCCCTTCACTGCCCTGCCGGCTTCGCCTGGAACCGCCCCCGCAGCACCAGTGCGATACCACCCAGAACCGCCACCGACACCAGCGCCAGGCGCAGGCTGATGGCTTCCCCCAGCAGCAGGGCGCCGCCGAGGGCGGCCAGGACCGGGACGCTCAGTTGCACGCTGGCGGCCTGCAAGGCGCCCAGGCCGGGGAGGGCGCTGTACCAGATGGCGTAGCCGATGCCGGAGGTGAGCGCGCCGGAAAGCAGCGCATAGGCCAGGCCCGGGCCGTCCCAGCTCAGCTGGCCGAGGAAAGGCAGCAGCAACAGCCCGGCCAGGGGCAGGGCGCGGATGAAGTTGCCCGCCGTGGCCGCCAGCGGCGGGCCGGCCTGACGGCCGAGCAGGGTGTAGGCGCCCCAGGCCAGGCCTGCCAGCAGCATCAGCAGGGCGCCGCCCAGGGGCGGTGCGCTGGCGCCGGGCAGCAACAGGACCACCAGCCCCCCGCCGGCCAGCAGGAAGCCGAGGCTCTGCAGCGGCCCCAGGCGTTCGCCGTGCAGCAGGCCCACCGCGCCCATGCTCAGTTGCACCGCGCCGAACAGCAGCAATGCTCCGCTGCCCGCATCCAGTTGCAGGTAGGCGTAGGAGAAGGCGGCGGCGTAGACGAACAGCGCAGCGGCGGCCCGCCAGTTGCCGCTGGGGGCCAGGGGCGGGCGGCGCAGGCGCAGCAGCAGGCCGAGCACCAGGGCACCGGCCGCCAGGCGCAGCACGGTGAAGCTCGCCGCGTCCATGGCGGTGTGCTTGAGGGCCAGGCGACAGAGCAGGGAGTTGCCGGCGAAGGCCAGCATGGCCAGGGCGGTGAGCAGCAGGATACGTGGAGCGGGCATGGGCCTCCGGGCGTGGGCGCCTTGGTCAGCGGCGCAGGTAGGCCGAGAAGTCGATGTCGCTGGCGCAGAGGATCGCCTGCACCCGGTTGTGCACGTTGAGCTTGCGCAGGATGGCCGAGACGTGGGCCTTCACCGTGGTTTCGGCGATGTCCAGGTTGTAGGCGATCTGCTTGTTGGATTCGCCCTTGGTCATGCGCTCCAGCACCAGCAGCTGCTTGCGGGTCAGCGCCTGCAGCAGCTCCGGCGGGATGGCGTGCTCGTCCTGGCTCCGGCGCGGCGCGGCTTTCTGGGTGCGGATGATCTCCGAGGGCAGGTAGACGTTGCCGTTGAGGATCTGCTCGATGGCCTCGGTCATCTGCGCGCGCGGCGAGGACTTGGTGATGAAGCCCACCGCGCCATAGGTGATGGCCTGCAGCACCACCTGCTTGTCCTGCTCGGCGGAGACGATCACCACCGGGATGGTCGGTGCCTCGTTGCGCAGGTTGATCAGGCCGTTGAGGCCGTGCATGCCGGGCATGTTCAGGTCGAGCAGGATGAGGTCGAGGTCGTCGTGCTCCTGGGTCAGGCCGAGGGCGCTGTCCAGGTCGGCGGTCTCCATGACTTCGCTGTCGGGGAAACCGTCGCTGATGACGTTGTGGATGGCTTCGCGGAACAGGGGGTGATCGTCGGCGATCAGGATCTTGTACATGGCCAGGTCACCTCGTTGTTGTGGTTGTGGGTGGACGGCGATCAGGGGAAGGGCTGCGGCTCGGCCGGTGTCAGCGGCAGGCCGGCCTGCTGCCAGGCGTCGATGCCGTCACGGTACCAGTAGAGGGTGCGGTAGCCCAGGGCGTGGGCACGGCGGGCGGCGTTCCAGCCCAGCCAGCAATCGGAGCGGCAGTAGAACACCAGGGGCCAGTCCTTGTCGCCCTGGCTGATGCGTTCGAGGTTGCGGCTGAAGTAGGCCTGCCAGTCCGGGGCCAGGGCGCCGTCGCCGGTGTTGGCCAGCCACAGGCTGCCGGGCAGGTTGGCGTGGACCTCGTCGGGGATGAAGCGCTCGTTCAGCCAGGTGCGCCGGTAGACGTCCACCAGACGGGTACGCGGCTCGTGGGCCAGCAACTGGCGCAGGCTTTCGGTGTCGAGGGTGCGGGCCTGCTCGTGCCGGGCCGGGGTGGGGCTGCGGTACTGGGTGATGCGGTAGCCGTCCGGGGAGAACAGCGGGGCGGTGGTGTCCGCCGCCCAGGCAGGGACGGACAGCAGGCAGACCAGCAGGGCCTTCTTGATGAGGCGCATGGCGAGGTTCTCATTGTTCTTGTCGGCCCATTACATGCCAGGGCAGGAGCCTTGCAAATCCTACGTTCTGCGGATTGAAGCGGTACCAAAGTAGTAGAGCGGGCCCAGGGGCGGCTGCTGGGGGAGGCAGGGCCTCGTCAATCGCGGCTTGGCGACCTGCGCGTCGCGTCGGGTGAGTGAGAGCAGGGCACCGGTCACCGTTTTCTTCGAACTCTGGGCGGGCTCGGGCCCTCCAACCCCGAGTAAGGCACGCGAGGCCTTGTCGTGGCGGGTTCGGTCACCTGATCGGCCGGTGCGCAGGGGCTCGCCGACCCCTACCAAATCAGGATCGGAACTCCGTCGAAAGTAGCATTCGGAGCCCTCCGGGCCGGTGTTTAACTCGAAGCGCCGGAATGCTCCGGCCTCCAATAAGAAGAGGATCGACCCATGTGGACCAAACCCGCCTTTACCGACCTGCGCATTGGCTTCGAAGTGACGCTGTACTTCGCCAACCGCTGATCCGAAGCGCCCCGGTTCGCCGGGGCGTCCGGGGGTGACTCCCATGCATATCCGCATTCTCGGGTCCGCCGCTGGTGGTGGATTCCCGCAGTGGAACTGCCACTGCCGCAACTGCGCCGGCCTGCGCGCCGGCACCCTCGACGCCGAGGCGCGCACCCAGTCGTCCATCGCCCTGAGCGATGACGGGGTGAACTGGGTGCTGTGCAACGCCTCGCCTGACATCCGCGCGCAGATCGAGTCCTTCGCGCCGCTGCGCCCGGCCCGCCGCCTGCGGGATACCGGCATCGCGGCAGTGCTGCTGATGGACAGCCAGATCGACCACGTAACCGGCCTGCTCAGCCTGCGCGAGGGCTGCCCGCACGCGGTCTGGTGCACGGAGATGGTCCACCAGGACCTGACCCGGGGCTTCCCGCTGTTCGAGATGCTCCGGCACTGGAACGGCGGCCTGGCCTGGAACCCCATTGCGCTGGACGGCGAGCCCTTCACCATTCCCGCCTGCCCGGGGTTGCGCTTCACCGCCATCCCCCTGCGCAGCAGCGCGCCGCCGTATTCGCCGCACCGGGGCAACCCGCACCCGGGGGACAACATCGGCCTGTTCATCGAGGACCGGCGCAGCGGCGGCTCGCTGTTCTACGCGCCGGGCCTGGGGCAGGTGGACGAGACCCTGCTGGGCTGGATGCGCCGCGCCGACTGCCTGCTGGTGGACGGCACGCTCTGGCGCGATGACGAGATGCGCCTGTGCGAGGTGGGCGACACGCTCGGCAGCGAGATGGGCCACCTGCCCCAGAGCGGCCCCGGCGGCATGCTCGAGGTGCTCGACGGCCTGCAGGACAAGCGCCGGGTGCTCATCCACATCAACAACACCAACCCCATCCTCGATGCCGATTCCGCCGAGCGCGCCGAACTGGACGCGCGCGGCATCGAAGTGGCCCGCGATGGCATGGCCATCCGCCTCTGAGCCGGTGGCGCATAACAAGGAGCTGTCCATGCAACAGACCGCCATGAGTCCCGAGCAATTCGAACAGGCACTGCGCGCCAAGGGCGCCTACTACCACATCCACCACCCCTTCCATGTGGCCATGTACCAGGGCCGCGTCAGCCGCGAGCAGATCCAGGGGTGGGTGGCCAACCGCTTCTACTACCAGGTGTGCATCCCGCTGAAGGATGCGGCGATCCTCGCCAACTGCCCGGACCGCGACACCCGCCGCGAATGGATCCAGCGCATCCAGGACCACGACGGCGCACCGGGCGAGGCGGGCGGTATCGAAGCCTGGCTGCGCCTGGCCGAGGCGGTGGGGCTGGACCGCGAGCAGGTGCTGTCCCAGGAACAGGTGCTGCCGGGGGTGCGCTTCGCCGTGGACGCCTACGTCAACTTCGCCCGCCGCGCCAGCTGGCAGGAGGCGGCCAGCAGCTCGCTGACCGAACTCTTCGCGCCGCAGATCCACCAGTCGCGCCTCGACGCCTGGCCCACCCACTACCCGTGGATCGACCCGGCCGGCTACGACTACTTCCGCTCGCGCCTGTCCCAGGCCCGGCGCGATGTGGAGCACGGCCTGCGCATCACCCTCGCGCACTACCGCACGGCGGAGCAGCAGGCGCGGATGCTGGAGATCCTGCAGTTCAAGCTCGATGTGCTGTGGAGCATGCTTGACGCCATGAGCATGGCCTACGAGCTGGGGCGCCCGCCCTACCACACGGTGACCTGCGAGCGGGTCTGGCACCGAGGGCTGGGGCTATGAGCGAGGACCTGCGCATCCGCGTACCGGCCTTGCGTCGGGGCTTCCGCTTCCAGTTCGAGCCGGCCCAGGGCTGCCACGTGCTGCTCTACCCGGAGGGCATGGTGAAGCTCAACGAGAGCGCCGGGCTGATCCTCGAACGGGTGGACGGCCAGCGCAGCGTCGCTGCCATCATCGACCAGCTCGCCGAGCGCTTCCCCGGCGTGCCGGGGCTGGACGAGGACATCCTCGCGTTCATGGAGGTGGCCAGTGCTCAGTTCTGGATCGAGCTGCGTTGAACCGCTCGGTGCGGCCAACCCACCTGGCCCGCCCCTGTGGCTGCTCGCGGAGCTGACGTACCGCTGTCCGCTGCAGTGCCCGTACTGTTCCAACCCCCTGGATTTCGACCGCCAGGGCGCAGAGCTGTCCACCGCCGAGTGGATCGAGGTGTTCCGCCAGGCGCGCGAGCTGGGCGCGGCGCAGTTGGGCTTTTCCGGCGGCGAGCCGCTGGTGCGCCAGGACCTGGCGGAGCTGATCCGCGCGGCACGTGGCATGGGCTACTACACCAACCTCATCACCTCCGGCATCGGCCTCACCGAGGCGCGCATCGCCGAGTTCGCCGAGGCGGGGCTGGACCATATCCAGGTCAGCTTCCAGGCCGCCGACGAGGCGGTGAACAACCTGCTGGCCGGCTCGCGCAAGGCCTTCGCCCAGAAGCTGGCCATGGCCCGGGCAGTGAAGGCGGCGGGCTACCCGATGGTGCTCAACTTCGTCACCCACCGGCACAACATCGACCACATCGAACGCATCATCGAACTGTGCCTGGCGCTGGAGGCGGACTACGTCGAACTCGCCACCTGCCAGTTCTACGGCTGGGCCGAGCTGAACCGCGCCGGCCTGCTGCCAACCCGCGAGCAACTGGTCCGCGCCGAGGCCATCACCCATGCCTACCGGGAAAAACTGGCGGCCGAGAACCACCCCTGCAAGCTGATCTTCGTCACCCCGGACTACTACGAGGAACGCCCCAAGGCCTGCATGAACGGCTGGGGCAACCTGTTCCTCGACATCACCCCCGACGGCACCGCGCTGCCCTGCCATAGCGCCCGGCAACTGCCGGTGCAGTTCCCCAACGTGCGCGAGCACAGCATCCGCCACATCTGGCAGGAGTCCTTCGGCTTCAACCGCTTTCGCGGCGATGCCTGGATGCCCGAGCCGTGCCGCTCCTGCGACGAGAAGGACCGCGACTTCGGCGGCTGCCGCTGCCAGGCCTTCGTGCTCACCGGGGATGCGGCCAATGCCGATCCGGTGTGCAGCAAATCGAAGCACCACGGCATCATCCTCGACGCCCGCCGCCAGGCCGATGAGGCGCCCGGCGGGCTGGACGCTCTGGTGTTCCGCAACCCGGCTAACGCCCGGCTGATCGCCAAGGCGTGAGGGGCGCAGGCTCCTTGCCGAGGCGCTGAACGGGGGCCGTCATGCCGTCTCTGCCCTGCCTTTCGGGACCTGGCCCAGCGCCTTCGGCGCGGTCGATGCGTGGGACTTCGGCGACCCGCGCGTCATTCTGAGAGCGGTGCCTGGTTTTCATGCAGGCCGACACCCGATGGTCGGATTGAAAACGTTATCTTTTGCAGTAGTCTGCTAGCCCATTCCATAACAACAAGAATCAGGCGGTTTCATGCGCCACGACATCAGCCGACTGCGTAAATTCGTCTCCCCGGAAATCATCTTCGGTGCCGGCTGCCGGCATAACGTCGGCAACTACGCCAGCACCTTCGGCGCGCGCAAGGTGCTGGTGGTGTCCGACCCCGGTGTGGTCGCGGCCGGCTGGGTGGCCGATGTGGAGGCCAGCCTGGCGGTCCAGGGCATTGACTACCGGCTGTTCACCCAGGTGTCGCCGAACCCCCGGGTGGAGGAGGTGCACCAGTGCGCGGACGTCTACCGCGCCGAGGGCTGCAACGTGATCGTCGCCGTCGGTGGTGGCAGCCCGATGGACTGCGCCAAGGGCATCGGCATCGTGGTGGCCCACGGGCGCAGCATCCTGGAGTTCGAGGGGGTCGACACCATCCGCGTGCCCAGCCCGCCGCTGATCCTGATCCCCACCACCGCCGGCACCTCGGCGGACGTCTCGCAGTTCGTGATCATTTCCAACCAGACCGAGCGGATGAAGTTCTCCATCGTCAGCAAGGCGGTGGTGCCCGATGTGTCGCTGATCGACCCGGAAACCACCCTGAGCATGGACCCGTTCCTCTCGGCCTGTACCGGCATCGATGCGCTGGTGCATGCCATCGAGGCGTTCGTCTCCACCGGTAGCGGCCCGCTCACCGACCCCCATGCCCTGGAGGCGATGCGGCTGATCAGCGGCAACCTGGTGGAGATGATCGCCAACCCCGACGACATCGGCCGCCGGGAGAAGATCATGCTCGGCAGCATGCAGGCGGGGCTGGCGTTCTCCAACGCGATCCTCGGGGCGGTGCATGCCATGTCCCACAGCCTGGGCGGCTTCCTCGACCTGCCCCACGGCATGTGCAACGCAGCGCTGGTGGAGCACGTGGTGGCCTTCAACTACAACGCCGCGCCGGAGCGCTTCCGCGTGGTGGCCGAGACCCTGGGGCTGGACGTGCGCGGGCTGAACCAGACGCAGACCCGCCAGCGCCTGGTGGAACACCTGGTGGCCTTCAAACGCTCGGTGGGCTTTGCCGACACCCTGAGCCTGCACGGGGTGTCGGTGTCGGACATCCCCTTCCTGTCGCGCCACGCCATGGAGGACCCGTGCATCCTCACCAACCCCCGCGAGTCCAGCCAGCGGGACGTGGAAGTGGTGTATGCCGAGGCACTCTGAGGAGCAGCGCCAGGCCCTGCTGGGCCTGGGCAGCCACTCCGCGCGCAAGAGCCATTACCCCGAGCTGCTGAGCCGCCTGGAGGAGCTGGAGACCGAGCGCAACCGCTACAAGTGGCTGTTCGAGCACGCGGTGCACGGCATCTTCCAGGCCAGCCTGCAGGACGGGCTGCGCGCGGCCAACCCGGCGCTGGCCCGGATGCTGGGCTACGCCCAGGCCGACGAGCTGCTGGCGATGCCGGCGGATTTCGCTGCGCTGCTGTTCGCCGACGGCGCGGCGGAGCTGGAGCGCATCCGTACCCGCCTGCGCGGCAAGCCGGGGCTGTTCGGCTACGAGACGCGCCTGCGGCGGCGCGACGGCAGCCATGTGGACGTGCTGATGAACCTGCTGCTCAAGCCGGACGAGGAGGGGCTGGTGGAGGGCTTCGTCGCCGACATCACCGAGCGCATCCTCGCCCAGCAGCGCCTGCAGCACCTCAACGATGAGCTGGAGCAGCGGGTGGCGGCGCGCACCGCCGAGCTGGAGGCGCTCAACGGCCAGCTGCGCGAAGCACGGGATGCCGCCATGGCGGCGAACCTGAGCAAGGACAAGTACCTGGCGGCGGCCAGCCACGACCTGCTGCAACCGCTCAATGCGGCGCGGCTGCTGGTGGCGACCCTGCGCGAGCGCAGCCTGCCGAGCGCCGAGCAGCAACTGGTGGAGCGCACCCACCTGGCGCTGGAGGGGGCGGAGGACCTGCTCACCGACCTGCTGGAGATTTCCAAGCTGGACCAGAGCGCCATCCGCCCGGATGTGGAGGCCTACCCTGTGCAGGACCTGCTGGCGCCGCTGGTGTCGGAGTTCGAGGGGGTGGCGCAGTCCGCCGGGCTGCAGTTGCGCGCGCGCATTCCCCGGCACCTGGCGGTGCGCACCGACTTCCGCCTGCTGACGCGCATCCTGCGCAACTTCCTCAGCAATGCCTGCCGCTACACCGAGCGTGGCCGTGTGCTGCTGGGGTGCCGCCGGCAGGGCGATACCGTGCGCCTGGAGGTGTGGGACAGCGGCCGGGGCATTCCGGCGGACCAGCTGCGGGCGATCTTCCTGGAGTTCAACCAGCTGGACCGGGGCAGGGCAGCCGAGCGCAAGGGCGTGGGCCTGGGCCTGGCCATCGTCGACCGCATCGCCGGCATCCTCGGTTGCCCGGTGGAGGTGCGCTCCAAGCCGGGGCGGGGCTCTGTCTTCGCCATCCGCGTGCCGTTGGCGCCGCTGCCGGAGGTGCCGGCCCGTGATAGCGCGGTGGCGCGCCCGCTGGCCGGTGACCCGCTGCCGGGGCGGCGCCTGCTGGTGGTGGACAACGAGGTGAGCATTCTCCACAGCATGGCCGCGTTGCTCGGGCAGTGGGGCTGCGAGGTCTTGGTGGCGCCGGATCTGGAGGCCGCACGGGCGGTTCTGCAGGGGCAGGCGCCCGAGGCGGTCCTGGCGGACTTCCATCTGGACCATGGGGTGACCGGCTGTGAGGTGGTGCGGGCCCTGCGGAATGAGTTCGAGCGGCCGATCCCGGCGGTGATGATCACGGCCGACCGCAGCGACGACTGCCGCCGCGAGCTGCAGGGGCTGGGCGCGCCGTTGCTCAACAAGCCGGTGAAGCCGGGCAAGCTGCGGGCGGTGTTGAGCCAGCTGCTGGGCTAGCGAAGGCGGTTCAGGGTGCCTTGCCGAGGGCGTGCTGCAGGCGTTGGTGGTGGGCGTCCGACTCGCGTTGGCGGCGCACTTCATCCCAGATCGCCTGGGCCAGTTCGGGCGAGCCCTGCACCCGCTGGTGGGACAGCATCAGGTAGTAGTCCTTCTGCTCCAGGGGAATGGGGCGCTTCTCGATGTCGGCTGCCAGGTCCGGGTGGTCTGCCAGGACCTTGTCCGCCCGCAGCGTCTGCATGGCCGCCACGTCGAAGCGGTGGCTGTGGAGCATGCGCATCAGCGCCACCGGGTCGCGGCTGGTCTCTTCCACCTGCAGGCCGTGTCTGAGCAGCATCGGGATGATGGAGAAGCCGCCGAGGGAGGCTACGCGGCCGTTGATGCCGTGGAAGGCCTGGCCGTCCCAGTCGGCGGCGCTGCCCTTGATGCGATAGAGCGAGTAGCTGGCGTCGTGCAGGCGGTAGTCGCGGTCCGGGAGGCCGTCCTTGAGGCCGGGGTAAAGGCCCAGCGCCTGGCGTTCCAGGTTGAACGAAGCGGCGACGGCGCCGTCGTAGGTACCCCGCGAGAGGCCGTCAAGGCAGCGTCTCCAGGGCATCGGTACCTGGCGGATGTCCAGGTGCAGGTCCTTGCCGAGTTGGCTGAGCAGGGCCTGGTTGAGGCCGCTGCCATCGAGCATCACCCAGGGCCAGGAGTCCTGGTCCTCGTAGCAGAACACCAGTGGACCGGTGGAGTCCGCTCGGGCTGACAGGCAGAGGAGGCAGGCGAGGAGGCAGACAAGTGGCTTGAAGCTCGGCATGAACAGGCAATCCCGGGCGAGTGCCCGGAGAAGTGTAGACCGGGGGAACGGGGCGGCTTTCTACCATGCTGGCCAATGGCCGTCCCGGTTCGTTGGTGAGGATGTGAACCGGTCTGCGTTCTACGGCGGTTGCGCAGGCAGAAAGGGTGGGGTGATGCGCCTGGGGGTTTTCGACAGGCAATAAAAAA